>JAHFPI010000046.1 GCA_023266795.1 Rhodospirillales bacterium | reverse complement strand
TGGGTCTGTTGAGCGACAAGACCGGAGAGACGATGCTGGGTTTGATCGATCAGGCGGATATTATTTTTATTGACGAAGTCTCCAACCTTATTCCCAATAAATACGGTCAGGGCGACCTTTCCGGCCGCCTTTCATTTTTCATCAATGCCCTGACCTCCGCCGTTGAAAAACGTCAGGGCGGCCTGACGGTATTATTCTCCGGGGATGCCAAGGAGATGAAGGAGTTCTTCCTTGATAACCCCGCGCTAAAATCCAACATCACGCATTATCAGCGCCTGCCGAATTATACTCCGGAGGAGATGGGACAATTCCTGGATCGCCAGTCTGCCGTTATGGGGCTGAAGCTGGATGCGGAGGCGCGGCAGGCTGCCGTGGAAAAACTGCGGGTCAGCGGCGCCAGCAATATCCGCTCCGTCCGGTCGCTGCTGACGCTGCTGCCGGATAAAATGGCGGCGCGTCTGGCCCGTGAAAACGCTGCCGCAGAAAGCCGCGCGGTTGCAGGAGAAACTATTCCCCCTTCCTATACCGCAGCGCACAAGCTGGCCATGAGCAGGGAGCGTTTATCAACCGTTACCAAAGCCGATGTGGACGCGATTGACGTTATGACGGGTCCGGTCCGGAGCGCGATTGGATTCAAAAAACCCGGCGCGTAAAATATCGTCTGTTTTTTTCAGTGAAATCAGAACATGAGCTCCGATATGTGGGGGTGTTTCCGCGTCGGGATTAACTCGCGGAGTCGCGGCGCCGTCTGCCATCCATTTCGGGAGCAGCGCAGTAAAAAAGCAATAATATTGCGCATGTTTTATTGTTTTTAAAATAAAAATATCTCACCTAACTAATTGATAAATAACAATTAATAGCAAAAATAATCGAATATTATGGTAATATTTATAAACTTGAGATAAAATCAGGTTCGGTTATATTTTTACATACTCACACACATAATACATATAACACGGAGGTAAAATTAGCATCATGGCCCCATCCCTTGACCCGCAGATGATCGCCGAGTTTCAAAATGGTATTTACACCCGCGATCTCGCGCGCGTACAGGCGGCTCTCGATGCCGGTATCGACCCGGCGACGCCGATCGGTGCCGACCACCTCCATCCGCTGGTGTGGCTGCTGACAGGGGCTTATGAAAGTTTTGCCGAAGAGGCGGAAGCCGCCGGAACTACTTTTAGCGCGGACAACACACCGTCCCGGGATCAGTTCATTCAGCGCGGATCAGAAATAGTTGATCTGCTGCTCTCCAGAGACATCAAGCTGGTGAAAGACGTCAAGTTCACCAGAAATCCGCTCTATCTTGTGGATAGCTGCCTGGACAGCCCGTACCTGAAAGATCTCTCCAGCGTCGTTATCCAGACCATCAGCCAGACTCTCGAGAGAAAAGGCGCCGCCTATCAGCCGGACACCGCAGGGTTTCTGGGCAGCTATGTGCGCAGGGTTATGGCGCAGCAGCCGGATATTGACCGTGTCGCGCTTGTGACGGAGGCTCTTAATATTCTTGACGATGTGCATGCGGTTGTGCAGCAGCGTCTCAAAAATCCGCAAACCCCCGTTGAGAAAGATATTGTCGCCAATCACAGCGATGCTCTCGGCTTCTGGATGCAGGCTTTTGACCGCCCGGCTCCCGAGCAGGTTCTGGGGCAGAAACCGGCAGCGCCCGTCGCCGCCTCTGTTCCTGTCGCAGCGGCGAACGGGAACGGCATGTTGCAGGTGATCAGCGCGTCAACGCAGAACCTCCCCTTGAAAACAAAGGAGCAGGTGCTGGCGCAGATAAATGAAATGGTCGGCATGGAAGAGGTTAAGCAGGATATTCAGTCACTGCTGCTCCGCGCGCAGTTTGATGCGGCGCGGCGCGATAACGGGCTGAAGGCCGTGCCGAATATTTTAAACAGCGTGTTTGAAGGCGGCCCGGGCACCGGTAAAACCACTATGGCGCGCAACCATGCCGAACTGCTGCACGCGCTGGGGCTGGCCGGCGACAAATATGTCGAAGTCAACTCGGAGAACATGATGAGCCTGTTCCCGGGCGGCAACGGGCAGCTGGCCATCCAGAAATTTGACAGTGCGGACATTATTTTCCTTGATGATGTTTTCGGCATCGTCAGCAACCCCGTCGCGGGCAATGCCGGCAAGATCCTCATCGACATCCTGACGACCGCCCTCGAAAAACGGCGCGGCTCGGATAAGGCGCTGACGGTGTTCTTCTCCGGCAGCCAGAAGCAGCTGGATGGTTTCTTTGCCGCCAATCCCGTGTTGAAATCCCACATTACGCACTACGAGCATCTGAAGGATTTCACCATGAATGAACTGGGGACAATTCTGGACCGGCAGGTTGCCGAGGCGGGGCTGAAGATGGATCCTGCCGCCCGTGAATGCGCGCTGGGTAAACTGGAAGCGCATCGTTCAGACAATACCCGCTCCATCCGCTCGCTGCTGGAGCAACTGCCGGATAGAATGGCCGCGCGGCTCTTCGGCCAGACGGCGAAAGAGATAACCTCAAAACGCGCTATCCCGATGAAGCCGGAAGCCCTGTCGCTGGTCACCAAAGCCGACGTGGAAGCGGTGGAAATCATGACGGGCGGAACCCAGGGCAAGTTCGGTTATACGGCGGCGCCCGGCGTGGCCAAGAAAGCGCCGGGTCTGGGGTCTTAATAATATATAAAAATAATATCCGATAAAAAGAGGCGCTGTTTTTAGCGCCTCTTTTTGTTTTTACGGCGGTTGTCGCCGGATTTCCCGTCTTTGCGGAAATTTTTCTCGCGGCGATTTGAATTGCGGTCGCGTCTGCCCTGTGGCCGTGGCCGCGTGTTGTCTGATGGCGCGCCGAAAGCGTCCAGCATTTCGAATACTGTGCTGCCGCGCAGCGGGTCGGCTTCCACCAGCCGCACGATAACACGTTGGGCGAGGCGGTAGCTCCGGCCGTTTTCTTTTCCGACCAGCGCGTGGTGTTTTTCATCATGGACATAGTAATCGCGCGGCAGGCTGCGCATCGGCACAAGGCCGTCGGCGCCCGATTCGTCCAGCGTCACGAACAGCCCGAAATGGGTGACGCCGCTGACTTTTCCCGGAAAATCACGGCCGATATTGGTGCTGAGATATTGCGCGGTGAAACGGTCCATGACATCGCGTTCAGCCAGCATCGAGCGGCGTTCCGTCTGGGAGATGTGCTCGGCGATTTCATGCAGAGTTTCTTTCTCTGAGTCTTCCAGACCTCCGGCGCCGAGGCCGTGCGACCGGACGAGCGAGCGGTGCACCATCAGGTCCGCGTAGCGGCGGATGGGCGAGGTAAAATGCGCGTATTTTTCCAGCGCGAGGCCGAAGTGGCCGATATTGTCCGGGCTGTAAATCGCCTGGCTCTGAGTGCGCAGCAGCAGGGTATGAACAAGTTCCTTGTCCGGCTTGTCGGCGGACAGATGCAGGATGTGGTTGATATTCTTCGGCTGCAAATGTTCCGCTTTCGGCAGGCTGTAGCCCATTTCCTTCAGGAAGTTTCGGGTGTTTTCCAGACGGTCGAAGGCAGGGCTGTCATGGATGCGGTAGATGCAGGGCGCATTCTTTTTTTCCAGCGCCTCTGCCGTCGCCACGTTCGCCAGAATCATGAATTCTTCGATCAACTGGTGGCTTTCCAGCCGGTGGCGCGGCACGATCGCGGTGACGATGCCTTTGTCGTCGATCAGCGCCTTGCGCTCGGGCAGGTCTATTTCCAGCGCGCCGCGCAGTTCGCGCGCGCGTTTTAAAATACTGTAGGCTTTGTAAAGCGGCTTGATCACCGGCTCCAGCAGCGGGCCGGTCTTATCATCCGGATAGCCCTTGTGCGCGTTCTCCACTTCCTCGTAGGTGAGCCGCGCCGCCGAGCGCATCAGCCCACGGATGAATTTGTGGGCGATCAGCCTGCCGTTCCTGTCGATCCATAAATGGCAGGCGAGGCAGGCGCGGTTGACCTGTGGTTTCAGCGAGCATAAGTCATTGGAGAGACGCTCCGGCAGCATCGGCACTACGCGGTCGGCAAAATAGGTGGAATTGCCGCGTTCAAACGCCATTTTGTCGAGAGCGGAATTGGGGGTCACATAGTACGAAACGTCGGCAATCGCCACCAGCAGGTGCCAGCCACCTTCGTTGTCAGGGTGGACATCCGGCTCGGCGAAGACGGCATCGTCAAAATCGCGCGCATCGGCGCCGTCGATGGTGATGAGGGGGAGGACACGCAGATCCTCGCGCCCGCCGGAAAGATCCGGTTCCTTCATGCCCTCGGCTTCTTTCAAAGCCTCCTTGGAAAACTCGGTGGGGATGCTGTGGGAATGAATGGCGATCAGGCTGATCAGGCGCGGGTCGTCTTTTTTACCCAGCCGCTTGACGATCCGCGCCGGTTTTTTTGAACGCGGATATTTGGCGCTGGGCGGAATTTGTTCCGCCATCACCAGATCGCCTTCGAAGAATCCTTCGGCGTACTCGCGCGGGATGAAATAATCCTCTTTTATTTTTTTATTGGTCGGGTAGACATAGCCGCCGTCCTTGTAAGGCTTGAACACGCCGATGATCTGTCCGGCGGCGTCATCCAGCGCCTTCAGGATGCGGGCTTCGTATTCGTGAGCGGAAATGCGCTTCATCCGCACCAGAATCTGGTCGCCGGCATTGATGGAACCTTCGGCGCGGAGGTTGTCCATGACATAGATGACCGGCGCCGCGCCTTTTCCCTGCCATTGCAGCGGTTTGGCGATCAGCTCGCCGTCGACGTCCAGACCCACGACCTCCACCAGTCCGGTTTCGGGCAGCGCTTCCGGCGCTTTATAGGATTTCCCGCTGTCCTTTTCGACAACGCCTTCTTCCGCCAGTTCCCTGAGCAATTGCTTCAGCGCGATCCGGTCCTGCCCCTTGAGGCCGAAGGCGCGGGCGATGTCGCGCTTGTTAAGCGGCGTTTCGCTGCCATGAATAAATTCACGCAGGAGCTCTTTTGTCGGAAGCCCCGCCGGATATGGTTTTTTACTCAAGCTTTCTTGGCCTTTTTGCGCGGCTTACTGCCGGCTTTAGCCGGTTTCTTGGCGGCGATCAGTTCAAGCGCCTGCGCCAGCGTCACGTCTTCCACCGTCATGGACTTGGGGAGCGTGGCGTTGACGGAGCCGTGCTTGATGTAAGGGCCGAAGCGGCCTTTGCTGACAGTGACGGGCTTGTCGTCGTCAGGATGGTTGCCCAGTTCCCTGAGCGTGCCGAACCCGTTGCGGCTCTTGCTCTGCTGCGCGAGTAGGTCGACGGCGCGGTTGAGGCCGATGGTCAGGACGCCATCCGGGTCATCGGCGGGGATTGATTTGAATTTTCCCTGATGCACAAGGAACGGGCCGAAGCGGCCGATTCCGGCCTTGATCATCTCGCCGGATTCGGGATGCAGCCCGACTTCGCGCGGCAGGCCGAGAAGCGCAATGGCCTTTTGCAGGTCGATGGTGCTGGAATCCATGTTGCGCGGTATGGGCGCGCGCTTGGGCTTTTCGACAGCGGGTTTTTTCTTTTTCTTGGCTTTTTTCCCGTCCGCCGGAGCTTCTTCAACCGGCGCTGCGGCAGGCGCATCCGCCGCAGCAACGGCGGCTGGTCCCAGCTGGACATAGGGACCGTAAGGGCCGCGCCGGAGCGTGATCATCATGCCGGTTTTCGGGTCGAGCCCCAGTTCTTTCGGGCCCATGTCCTCGCCGCCCTGCGCGTCACCGTCGGCGGCGGAGGAAAGGACGGGGCGGGTATAGCGGCATTCCGGATAGGCCGAGCAGCCGACGAAGGCGCCGAATTTACCGAGCTTCAGGCTCAGTTTGCCTGTGGTGCATTTCGGGCAGACGCGGGCTTTGTCGCCTTCGCTGGGATAAAGGAAGGGCTCCAGATCATGGTCGAGCGCGGTGATGACTTCGGTGATGGTGAGGTCTTTGGTTTTGCCGACGGCATCGGAAAAGGCCGCCCAGAACTCGCCGAGAACTTTTTTATACTCGGTTTCTCCGGCGGAAATTTCATCGAGCTGTTCTTCCAGCTTGGCGGTGAAGTCGTATTCAACATAGCGCTTGAAAAAGTTTATCAGGAAAGCGGTGACGATCCGCCCACGGCTTTCGGGGATGAAGCGGCGCTGATCGAGCTTCACGTATTCGCGGTCCTGCAGGACCTGCATGATGCTGGCATAGGTCGAGGGGCGCCCGATGCCGAGCTCTTCCAGTTTTTTGACCAGGCTCGCCTCGGTGAAACGCGGCGCGGGCTGGGTGAAGTGCTGGTTCGGCACGATGTCGGAAAGCTGTAGGACATCGCCTTCTTTCAGGGCAGGCAGGCGGCGCTCTTCCTCGGCGGCGTCCTTGTCGTCGTCTTCCGTTTCTTCGCGGTAAAGTTTCAGGAAACCGTCAAACGCGATGATCGAGCCGGTGGCATGCAGCACGACCTTGCCGTCGCTGTTGATAATGTCGACGGAGACCTGATCGAGCACGGCGCTTTCCATCTGGCAGGCGACGGTGCGTTTCCAGATCAGTTCATAAAGTTTAGCCTCATCGTCGCCGAGAGCGGAGGCGACGCTTTCCGGCGTGCGGAAAACATCGGTGGGGCGGATGGCTTCGTGCGCTTCCTGCGCGTTTTTGACTTTCGATTTATAGGCGCGGGGGCTTTCGGGCAGGTAATTGTCGCCGATTTTGTTTTTGATGAGGCTGCGGGCGGAGGTGATGGCTTCGTTGCTGAGCGTCACGCCGTCCGTTCTCATGTAGGTGATAAGGCCGACCGTTTCGCCGCCGATGTCCACCCCTTCATAAAGTTTCTGCGCGGTGCGCATGGTTTTGGTCGCGCTGAACCGCAGCTTGCGCGACGCTTCCTGCTGCAGGGTCGAGGTGATGAACGGCGGATAGGGGTTGCGCCTGACCTGCTTCTTTTCAATCGTGGCGACTTTATAATTTTGCCCCTTGATGCGGCCGACGGCGGTATCCGCCATCGCTTTCGAGTTAATGGTCATCTTGTCGATTTTTTTGCCGTCAAGCGCCGTCAGACGCGACGTGAAGATTTTTCCCTCTTTGGTGGCGAGCATGGCTTCTATCGACCAGTATTCCTCCGGCTTGAACACTTCTATTTCCGCTTCACGCTCGCAGATCAGGCGCAGCGCGACGGATTGCACGCGTCCGGCGGAACGCGAGCCTGGCAGCTTCCGCCACAAAACCGGCGAGAGGGTGAAGCCGACCAGATAGTCCAGCGCGCGGCGCGCGAGGTAAGCATCGACCAGATTGCGGTCGACCTCGCGGGCGTGGGTGAAGGCTTCCTGCACGGCGGCCTTGGTGATTTCGTGGAAGGCGACGCGCTTGATGGAAACCTTCTGCGCGATATTTTTTTCCTTCAGGTATTCGGTGATATGCCATGAGATGGCTTCGCCCTCGCGGTCCGGGTCGGTTGCGAGATAAATGGTATCGACTTTTTTGGCGTTGGAGAGGATTTCGCCGAGCGGCTTGCCGGAGCGCTCGCCCAGTTCCCACTGCATGGCGAATCCGTTCTCCGGATCGACCGAGCCGTTTTTGGCGGGCAGGTCGCGGATATGCCCGAAGCTGGCCACGACGGTATAATCGGGCCCGAGATATTTATTGATGGTTTTCGCCTTGGCAGGCGATTCGACAATAACAAGATTATGCGCGGCCATTAGTTACCCTTTGCGATTTCCTTATCCGGTGCGGATACATTATAATATATGTCCTATATCAGGTTTACCTTATTTCCCGGCTGTCTTTCAATACGTCCTGCGAGCTCTAATTCCAGAATGACGATTAAAACTTCACTTACCGGCGCTCCGGAGGCCCGGATAACCTCGTCTATCTGGACGGGCGTGTGACTTAATATTTCCAGAATTTTTGCGCGCAACGATTCGTTAGGCTCTTTGGCGGCGGTTGGATCAAAGAGATCCGGCGCTCCCTGCCACGGCGCGCCCGGCGGGTCGTTCATCGGGCGGAGACGCAGGCTTTTTAATTCGCGGATAATGTCATCGGCGCTGAGCGCGAGATGGGCGCCCTCCTGAATAAGTTTGTTCGTGCCTTCGGCGCGCGGGTCCAGCGGCGAGCCGGGGACGGCAAAAACCTCGCGGTTCTGCTCCGCCGCCATGCGGGCGGTAATGAGCGAGCCGGATTTTATGGCCGCCTCCACTACCAGAACGCCAAGGCTTAATCCTGAAATCAGCCGGTTGCGGCGCGGGAAGTGCCGTGCGAGCGGTTCGGTGCCGAACGGGCTTTCAGCGATGATGGCGCCCTGTTCGGCGATTTGCCGGTAGAGCGCTTCATTTTCTTTCGGGTAGATCACATCAATGCCGCCGGCGACGACGGCGATTGTTCCGGTGTCGAGAGCGGCGGTATGGGCGCTGGTGTCGATGCCACGCGCTAGGCCGGAGACGATGATATATCCCGCCGCCGCTACTTTGCGCGAAAAATCTTCGGCGATCTTGCGGCCGGTGAGAGAGGCGTTGCGCGCACCGACGACACCCAGAGAGAGTTTTGACAGAAGGGCGGTCTGCCCCAGAACGGCGACCAGCGGTGGCGCGTCTTCAAGCTGCGCCAGCAACGGCGGATATTCCGGTTCGTCGCGCGCAATCAGTCTTGCGCCGTGCTTTGTAATTTGTTCCAGTTCTTTTTCGGCAAGGTCAGCGGCAAAAGCCTTTAGACCGTCCAGCCTGCCGCCGCGTTTGGCGAGGTCAGGCAGGGCTTTAAGGGTTGATTCTGCTGAACCAAAACGCTCCAGCAGTTTATAAAAAGTGATCGGGCCGATATTTTCGGTGCGTGACAGGCGCAGCCAGGCGAGTTTTTCTTTTGCGCTCAGCGGATGCCGTGTCATGGAGCTGAGGCTTTTTTAAGATTGATCTTGCTTTCGCTGCCGTCAAGCAGGCGCCGGATATTACCGTGGTGTTTGGCCCATACCATGACGGCAATAAAAAACAGTACTGTGATAATCTGGATGTCAGCCGTCATGAGTCCTGCGACAATCGGCGACAGGCCAAAAGCGACAAGGGCCGACAGCGATGAATATTTGCTGACCAGCGCAACGGCGAGCCAGATCAGGCACAGGATCAATCCGACTTTCCATGACAGGGCGAAAGAGATTCCCAGCGCCACCGCGACACCCTTGCCGCCCTTAAACCGCAGCCATACCGGAAACAAATGGCCGATAAAAGCCCCGAACGCGGCCACTATTGCGTAGTCCATGTGGACCCGTCCGGCAATCAGGACGGGGATGGCGCCTTTCAGCCCGTCCAGCAGCAATGTGAGAATAGCCAGTTTTTTGCCGCCGACCCTCAATACGTTAGTGGCGCCGATGTTGCCCGACCCCGCCTTGCGGATGTCGCCCAGCCCAAACATTTTTCCGAGCAGCAGTCCGTAAGGCACGCTGCCGGAAAGATAGCCGCAGATGAAGGTGAAAATGACCAGCTGCCAGACGATAGGATGGTGCGTTAAAATCAGGGACATGACGTTACCTTCTATCACGGGTGAGCAGATCAAGACAAGCCATGCGCACCGCCACGCCCATTTCGACCTGCGTGTTTATAAGACTGCGTTTCGGGTCATCGGCGAGGGCAGCGTCGATTTCGATGCCCCGGTTTATCGGGCCGGGATGCAGCACAACGGCGTTCTCTTTTGCCGATTTTAGTTTTTCCGCTGTCAGGCCGTAATTTTTAAAATAATCCTCTTCGGTGAAAGAAAGCAGTTTTTGCAGGCGTTCTTTCTGGATGCGCAAGGCCATCACCGCATCGGCGCCTCGCAATCCTTCCGTCAGGCTTGTTGTCGCGTTATCGAGGCCGGCGGGCAGAAGCTCCTGCGGCCCGACCCATCTGACGTTAGCGCCCATTTTTTTCAACAGGATGCCGTTGGAATGGGCGACGCGGCTGTGGAGAATATCGCCGCAGATGGTCACGTTCAGCCCGTCAAGCCGTCCGAAGTGGCGGCGGAGGGTGAGCGCATCCAGCAGCGCCTGTGTCGGGTGTTCGCGGATACCGTCGCCGGCATTAATAACAGGGCAGTCCATGATCTCAGCGGCTTTGGCGGCAGAGCCTTCCTCGCTGTGACGGATGACAAAAATATCCGGACGCATCGCATTCAGCGTTTTCAGGGTATCAATGAAGCTCTCCCCTTTTTTAATAGATGAGCCTTCGGCGGACATATTAATAACGTCTGCGCCAAGGCGTTTAGCAGCCATTTCAAAGGAGATACGGGTACGGGTGGAGTTTTCAAGGAACAGGTTGATGAGCGCCAATCCCTTGAGCTGTGCGGAGGTTTTCGCGCCGATATAGCTTTCAGCAAGATCAAAAATGGATGAAATATCCTGACGGGCGAGTGCGTCGATACCGGTGAGATCATGGTGGGGAAAAGTCATTTTTGGTGCAGGTTTTTTTATAATATTGTCTGGCATCTCACACCACGCCTTTTTTTCTGAGTTGCGTTATATCGTCGTCACTCATTCCGAGTTCATTTTTGAGAATGTGCTGCGTATCTCCGCCGAGCGCCGGAGGTGCGTGACGGTAAGAGACCGGCGTTTCCGACAGCCGCAGCGGATTGGCGATCAGGGTCACGGGCTCCGGCGCTGCCGGATGCGCCATCTTTATCGTCATCCCGCGCGCCCGCACCTGCGGATCGGCAAAGACCTGATCGAGCGTATTGACGGGGCCGCAGGGGACCCCCAGTTTTTCCAGTCCCTCAAGCCAATAGGCGCACGGGTGCTGTATTATGATGTCACGGATGATCGGCACCAGAACGCTGCGGTTTTTGACGCGGTTCTGGTTTGTGGCGAAACGGGCGTCCTGGCTCAGTTCCGGTCTTCCCGCAAAATCGCAGAAATGCTGGTACTGGTGGTCGTTGCCAACGGCCAGAATGATATGGCCATCAGAAGCCTCGAAGGTCTCATAGGGCACAATACTGAGGTGCGTATTACCCATCCGCGGCGGCACTTCGCCGCCGGTGAGGTAGTGCTGCGCCACATTCGTCAGCGTGGCGATCTGCGAATCCAGCAGGGAGATGTCGATGAATTGCCCCTGTCCGGTTTTTTCGCGGTGGTAGAGCGCCGCCAGAATGCCCGTCAGGCCGTAGAATCCCGTCATGATGTCGGCAAAGGCAACCGGCATTTTATAGGGGTGCCCTTCGATAGGGCCGTTGAGGCTCATGACGCCGCTCATCCCCTGAATCATGAAATCGTATCCCGGACGGTTTTTATAGGGCCCCGTGTGGCCGAAGCCGGTCAGGGAGCAATAGATCAGGCGCGGAAATTCTTTTTTTAGTTGTTCATAGCCGAGGCCGTATTTGTCGAGCCCGCCGGTTTTATAGTTCTCGAACAGGATGT
>JAHFPI010000215.1 GCA_023266795.1 Rhodospirillales bacterium | reverse complement strand
TGAAGGCGGTACGCATGTGCAGGGTCTGCGTGCGGCTTTGTCAAAGGGGCTGAAGAACTATGCCGACCTGATTAATAATAAAAAAGTCGGCATCCTGACGCCGGATGATATTTTCGGTTCGGCGACGGTGCTGTTGTCGATTTTTATGCGGGAGCCGCAGTTTCAGGGGCAGACAAAAGAGAAGCTGACCTCGGCCAACGCGACGCGGCTTATCGAAAATGCGGTCAAGGATAATTTCGAACACTGGCTGACGGGCGATACGGCTTCCAGCAAATATCTGCTCGACTATCTCATCAACGTGGCAGAAGAACGCCGCCGCGCCAAAGACGTGCAGGAAATGTCGCGGAAGTCAGCCACGCGCAAACTGCGGCTTCCCGGCAAGCTCTCGGATTGCAGCAAGAAAACGTCGGAAGGCACTGAAATATTTATTGTCGAAGGTGACTCTGCCGGCGGCTCCGCAAAACAGGCGCGTAACCGCGAGCTGCAGGCCATTCTGCCGTTACGTGGCAAGGTTCTGAACGTGGCCAACGCGACCTCTGACAAAATTCGCGCCAATCAGGAAATATCCGACCTGATTCAGGCGCTCGGCTGTGGTACGGGCAAGGACTTCAATCTGGACAAGCTGCGCTATGAGCGCGTCATCATCATGACCGATGCCGACGTGGACGGCGCGCATATCGCCTCCCTGCTAATCACTCTATTTTATCAGGAAATGCGCGGTCTTATCCAGAGCGGGGCGCTGTATCTGGCGCTGCCGCCGCTATATCGCCTGAGCGCAGGCGGGGAGAGCGTCTATGCCCGCGACGATGCCCACAAGGAAGAGTTGATGAAGACCGTATTCAAGGGCCGCAAAAAAGTCGAGATGAGCCGCTTTAAAGGTCTGGGGGAGATGCCGGCCTCTCAGCTCAAGGAAACGACCATGGACATGAAAAAGCGCGGCCTGCTGCGTGTCGTCCTGCCGGAAGCCGAGCGCAGCGGCGATGCTTTCAAAAAAGCCGAAGGCGGCACGGCGCAGCTGATCGAACGGCTGATGGGCAACAATCCCGCTGCACGTTTCGAATTCATCCAGGAAAACGCGAAATTCGCGCAGGATATTGATATTTAATCATCTGATATTGTTGTGTAATAACAATTTTTAATTGACTTAACATAATCTAATGTTAGAATGAAGCCAGTGCCGTGTTGCAGCTGGAGGCCGTGATGTTTGAAAAGCTAAAAAATGCTTTTAATTCTTTGTCTGCCATCTCTGTGGATGAGTTTGTCACTGCGGCATACGATGGGGATATCGGCACTGTCTCTGAATTTCTGGGCAAAAATAAAAGTAATATTGATGCGGCAGCTGATAATGGCTGGACCGCCCTGACGGCAGCGGCGGTAAATGGCCATTTGAAAGTTGTCCAATTGCTATTGGAAAGCGGTGCATTGATCGATCAGAGAAACAATGGTAACCGCACAGCTCTTATGCTTGCTGCACTGCAGGGGCACAAAAATATTGTGGATTATCTCTTCAAACAAGGGGCTTCTATCGGTGAAAAAGATCACCTCGACATGACAGCTTTGGATTGGGCCAATTTAGGGCATGACGACACGGGGAGCGTTGACACCGCAAAAGTGGTTGCGCTCCTTGAAGACGCGGAAAAATTCTCTCCTGCTCTCAAGCGCTCTATTCCTTTGCCAAAACCATTCCGGTTTTCGAAGAATCCCAAGGCCACTCATTAGTCCGCTCGGCGCATAACCAAACCCCCGCAAACATGTTTTACATGCGTACGGGGGTGAGGGTATTTTTTTGTAGTGCCGGAGTTTATTTCTTGTCGGCAGCCGGTGCTTGAGGCGCCGGAGCGGTCAGTGAGCCGTTAACCAGCGTGTTGCAAACGCCAGCGGGCAGTTCGACAGCAACTTCTTTGCCGGCTTTGGCAATGCCATAGCATTTTTCAGGGGCGGGGGCGGGGGCAGTGGTGGTCGTTGTCGTTGTACCGGGGGTTTGGGATACGTCAGCGGCCTGGGATGCCGAAGCGGCGATGGTCATAACGGCTGCAACAGCGACGGCAGCGCAGATTTTTTTCATGTTCATAGGGAGTTCTCCATGTGGATGTTTTTTAAGGACGGATCGTACCGTATAACTCCATCTTGCGCCCCGATCCGTTACAGAAGCGTTAGCGCAATGTTAATTATTGTTGAGACTTCTAGTTGGGCCGCCGCACGGCTTCCGGCGTATGCAGCGAAAACGCCGGAATGGCGACGTCCAGCAGGGTACCGTCCGTCATTTGCATGGCATAGGAGCCGGCCATGATGCCGTGCGGGGTCGAGAGCGGCGTTCCGCTGGTATATTCATATATCCCGCCCGGTTGCAGTACCGGCTGCTCCCCGACGACGCCCGATCCATGTACTTCCTGCACCCGCCCGTAGGCATCGGTGATTTTCCAGTAACGGGTTTTCAGTTGTAGCGCTTCCGCGCCGTGGTTTTCGATACGGACTTTATAGGCCCAGACATAAACGTTCTGATCCGGTGACGATTCCTGCCGGAGGTATGTCGGTTCGACGGAAACAGTGACCTTTTCGGTTGTCGAGCTATACATCCGTCTACTCCAGGGATATCTGCGCGCGGCGGTTCTGCGGTTCGCGCGTATTGTCGGGGGTTTTGACGAGCAGGTCGCTTTCGCCGTGGCCTTCAACCCGTACTTTATCCTTGGGCAGGCCACGGGAGATAAGCGCCGACCGTACGGCATTGCCCCGTTTCAGGGACAGCTTTTTGTTGTACTCCTCGCCGCCGGAAGTATCCGTGTGGCCGATAACAACAACCTGTTTCACATCCTTCCGGTTCTTGATTTCCTCCGCGACGGTGTCGAGGACGCTCTTGGCGCTGTTGGAGAGGTTGTATTTATCCCAATCGAAGAAGACGAGGAAAGCGGCTTCTTTGATGGGAACATTCGCGCCTCTGGCGGCATCGGTCACGGGAGCCGGGAATTCTTCGGCAGTCTGCGCCGGCATGGGTGGCGGAGGGGTGAGGGCTGTGGCCCCTTTCAGCGCGGCCATAGCGTCATAGAACCGTTTTTTGCAGGACATTCCTGCATTCCCGTAGCCTTCCGGC
>JAHFPI010000214.1 GCA_023266795.1 Rhodospirillales bacterium | reverse complement strand
GGACGAGGCCGAACGCCTGAGATCGGAAGCGCAGGAGATTCTTGCCGACTGCCAGAAAAAGCATCGCGACGCCATTCAGACTTCTCAGAAAATCATCGATACGGCCAGGGAATCTGCGGAACGCCTGCAAAAGGAAGCCGAACAGAAATTGACTGAAAATCTCAAGCGCCGCGAGAAAATCCTGCTGGAGCGCATTGCCCGCGCCGAAACCGCCGCCGTGCACGAACTGCAAAGCCGCGCCGCGAGCCTTGCCGCCGAAACTGCGGAAAGGCTGTTGCAGGACAACCTTCCCAAAAGCGGCAAAAAACTGATAGACGACGCGATCCGCGAGCTGCCGGGCAAGGCCGGCTGATCCCTGCCTGCTGTGCGCTAAAGGGGGGCATTTAATATTAAAATCGAAAGGAAGATCATGCGGCGCATCGTGATTGTTGGCGTCACAGGTTCGGGCAAAACGACGCTGGCAAAAATGCTGTCGGAAAAGCTGAGATTGGATTTCTCTGATCTTGATGAACTTTGCTGGTTGCCCGGGTGGCAGGAAAGACCCCTTGACGAATTCAGGCGCCTGACGAATGAGACGACGCAAAAGCCTGCATGGATCATTTCCGGCAATGGCGGGCGTGTCAGGGATGTCTACTGGCCACGGGCAGATACTCTCGTCTGGATTGATTATTCTTTTTCTCAAGTTTTTTGGCAACTTTTAAACCGCAGCATCAGACGTATCATAAACAAGCAGGTTGTTTGTAACGGAAATACTGAAAGCTGGCAGAGATTTTTCAATCCAAAAAACAGCATTATTATCTGGTTCTTGAAAAATTTTTATAGAAAGAAAAAAAATTTTAGTGACTTATTCGACAATCCGGAGGCTTATCCCGGTCTTAGCTTTATTCATCTGACAGACCCTTGCAAAACAAAAGAATGGTTGGACAGCTTGCCGACGGCGGAATAGATCGCCCCCTACCTCGTCCTATGCAAGAGAGTATTATACGTAAACACACTGTCTTTCTATTTTAAAAGATTTTACCCCATGCAAAATATTGGCAAAGGGTGTAAATTCATAAAAAATCATCCTTATTCTTCGGGTATTTTCATGAAAAAATCCGCCGCCGAAATTCAGCGCATGCCGGACACAGACACAGCAAAAAATAAAATCAATGAATCCTACCACCTTGATGAAAATATATCGGTAGAGGAACATCTTGCGCGGATCAAAATTTCCGCCGAGGGAAGAACCCGCATCCGCTACAAGGCGCAGCAATTGATCGAGAATGTCCGCGCCAACCGCCGCCGCTTCGGCGGGGTGGACCGTTTTTTACAGGAGTTCGGGCTGACGACGTCCGAGGGTATCGCCCTGATGTGCCTCGCCGAAGCCCTGCTCCGCATTCCGGACGGCGCGACCGCCGACAGCCTCATCCGCGACAAGATCGGCGGCGCAGACTGGGACAGGCATCTCGGCAAGGCTGATGATCTGTTCGTCAACGCCTCGACATGGGCGTTGATGCTGACAGGCAAGGTCATCGGCGACACCGAAACGGAAAACCAGAGTCTTTCCGCCTCCAATATCGCGGGGAAGATGATTGCGCGGCTGGGCGAGCCCATTGTGCGCCAGGCCATGCTCCATTCCATGAAGATCATGGGCCAGCAGTTCGTGATGGGACGGACAATCGAGGAGGCCATTTCCCGCGCCTCAGAATCGGAGAAGCTGGGATATACGCATTCCTACGACATGCTTGGCGAAGGCGCGCGCAGCGCGGAAGACGCCGAACATTATTTCAAAAGCTATGAAACAGCCATCAACGCCATCGGCAAGGCCGCAGCGGGACGCGGCCCCGTCACTTCTCCCGGAATTTCCATCAAGCTTTCAGCCCTGCACCCGCGCTACGAATATGCACAAAGGGAAAAATGCGTTCCGGTCCTCTCCGAAAAACTTCTGGCGCTGGCCGGGAAATGCGCGCATTACGGCATCGGCATGACAGTGGATGCGGAAGAAGCTCACCGCCTCGAAATATCCCTCGACGTCATCGAGAACGCTTTTACCGATCCCGTCCTGAAAGGATGGGACGGCTTCGGCCTTGCCATTCAGTCTTATCAGAAACGCTGCCTGCACCTCGTTGACTGGCTGGAAGCTCTGGCCGAAAAGACGGGCCAGCGCATGATGGTCCGCCTCGTCAAGGGCGCCTACTGGGACAGCGAGATCAAATATGCCCAGATAAACGGCCTGCCCGGATATCCAGTCTTCACGCGCAAGAACGCGACGGACGTCGCCTACCTTGCCAATGCCGCAAAACTTCTGGCACGGCGGGATATTTTCTATCCGATGTTCGCGACGCACAATGCGTATACGGCGGCAGCCATCATGGAACTTGCCGGAGACGAGGACGACGGTTTCGAATTCCAGCGACTGCACGGCATGGGCGAACCGCTTTACCACCAGATCATCGGCACGGACAAGGGCAAGTACCCCTGCCGCATCTATGCGCCCGTCGGCAGCCATCAGGACCTCCTGCCCTATCTCGTGCGCCGCCTGCTTGAGAACGGCGCCAACACCAACTTCGTCAACCGCCTGCAGAACGATGCCGTGCCGATCGGGGAAATGCTTGTCGATCCTCTCGATTACATGCAGAAGCTGGACGACAAACCGCATCCGAAAATCCCCCTTCCCGCCAACCTGTTCGGCGCGGAGCGCGTGAATTCCGCCGGCGTGGAATTTGCGAACGGGGCCGTCAGCTCTCTCCTGCTGAAGAAAATATCCTCCACAGTCGGCGCCCCCTTTGCGGCCGCCCCCCTTATCGGCGGCGTGGCAAGAATCGGAACGGCTGAAAAAGTTTTAGACCCCGCAGACAACAGCCGGGTCGTCGGCGCCGTCACCTTTGCCACCAAGGAGGACATGGCGGAAGCGCTTCATACCGCCTGGCAGGCTTTCCCGGACTGGAAGTCAACCTCCGCCGACACGCGCGCGCAATGCCTTGAACGCATGGCGGACCTGATGCAGGAAAACCGCGCCGAACTGATGGCGCTGTGCGTGCGCGAAGCCGGGAAAACGCTGCCGGACGCACTGGCCGAAATTCGCGAGGCGGTCGATTTCTGCCGCTATTACGCCG
>JAHFPI010000213.1 GCA_023266795.1 Rhodospirillales bacterium | reverse complement strand
GTCTGATCTTCCAGATCCAGGGCTAATATCTGACTTGATTACAAGAAAAGGGCCGGTGTTTACGCACCGGCTCTTTTTCTTTTTGTGGTTAAATTCACCACCAATTATTCATGCATGTTTTCGCCATGCCGCCGAAGGGCGGCATCCGGCATACGGCGAAGCCGTATTTATAAAGGCGCATGCATGTTTTACATGCAAAGCATGGCGCAGGGACGACAATAGATTTCCCCGATCACCGGATATGTTGACAAAAGGCACACATTGTCATACAATAGAACAATGGAGACATGGAATTATAGCTTCGATCCAAAAAAGAATGATTGGCTTGTTCGGGAGCGGGGCATCAGTTTTGAATACATCATCTTCCTGATTCAGGAAGGAAAGTTATTGCGCGTACTGGAGCACCCGAACAGGGCAAAATATCCCGACCAGCTTATTTTCGAGATTGATGTGTCTGGATATGTTTACATCGTTCCTGTTGTAAAAAAGAAAAACGAGCTATTTTTAAAGACCGTTTACCCAAGCAGAAAAGCCACTAAAAAACAGGATAAGGGGACACAAACATGAAAAAGCGGGAATTTTCGGATGAAAATGAAAAGGCCGTCATTGAAGCCTATACGCGCGGAGAATTTAAACCAGCGAAGGATCAAAAAAAGCTGAAGTCAGAAGCGGTGATGGCGGCGCGGCGCTATATACGAAAAGACGCGCGGATCAATATTCGCCTGTCCACGACGGATTTAGCGATGATAAAGCGCCGCGCCCTTGAAGAGGGGCTGCCTTATCAAAGCCTGATTGCCAGCATCCTGCACAAGTACGTATCAGGCTATAATCCGGCGCATTTCGAATAGCCGCCGACGGGCAAGTTTCACGCGCGTACGTCGCGGAAGCCCTATCCCAGCACAAAAGCGGAAACCGTCTGGTAGATTTTCTTTTGTTCGGCGCTGGCGCCTTTTCCCGCGTAGCCCGCAATCACGGTCATGCGGTGCAGGGCCATCAGCGAGGCGAGGGCGACGTTGATTTTGTGGTCGCGGATATAATCCATGACCTTGCAGAAATCGTCGAGCGTCTCGATCGTGACGGGGATTTCGTCGTAGCGGATGACTTCGTCGCCGTCCACCGCATGCTGTTTTGAAAAGGGGATGTTCCGGGCGTGGGTGATGCCGATAAATTCGGGGTGGCCGCAGCGGTCGATCCAGCGGAAGAAGCCCGTCATCGTGGTATTCCGGCGCACGACTTCGAGCCATTTCTCCATGCCGGCCGCTTCGCACAGTTCGCGCGCCATCGCGTACGTGATGACCTCGCGCAGGTCGTCCGGATGGCCCGCCCGTTCAAGATCGGCATGATCGACGGAGCCCGACCCGCCCAGATTGACCTTATCCGCCCCGACGACCTTGGACGAGCCCTGAAAAAACATGGCGACGCGCCGGTTCTCCGTCAGCATCAGGGTCGTGACGCCGATCCGTCCGGCCACGTATTTGTGGAAGTTCTGGATGAAGCGCATGCTTTCCTGCCCGTCGATCATTTCTTTTTTCACGGGGAAGTAAGTGGTGAGATCCGTATAGACTTCTTTTTCGCCCAGCAGGTTGTCGCGGAAGATGCGGCTGCGGAAGGCTTCCGCCGTCAGCAGCGCGTTATAATAGAAAGATTTCCTGACGATGACCGGCGCATCCCCCATCAGCGCGTCGGCCATGCCGTAAAATTCAAGCTTCACGAGATTGCGGGTGTTCTGGACCTTGTTGGCCACGCGGATGGCGATATAGCGCAGCTGGTGGCGGGAACGGATGTAATTTGTCTCGTTCATTTCCTCCCGGTAGGGAAGGGTTTTCCGCCGCATCAGGAAATCATTCACCTTATGGCTGACGAGCGGGCTTTCCTCGCAGGGCATCCAGGCCAGCATGGGATTGTAAAAATCGAGCGCGGCTTCTGCCGGCGCGGGATAGACGCGGGCCATCGGAAAGCTGAGTTCGTCGTAGGCGATATGCGTGCTGGTCTGCACGGAATATTTCACGCCGTCATGAAAGGGGCGGTAATCCGCCGGCAAAATCGACGGCGGCCAGCCCAGCTGGATCACGAGGATGGAGGCCTCTATCGTCATGGCGATCACATCGTAGACGTTATTCCATGTCGCTAGCGAATAACCGAACAGGATAAACACCAGAAACGTGACGACCATCTCCTTGCGGCTGTTCCTGTCCCATTTGCACAGGAACAGCATCAGGTCATAGTGACCCTTGAGATTGCGGTAAAAAACGACATATTTATGGGGGGCGGGCATATATACCTATATTGAGGGGCGGAGGCTTTTACACCTGCTATCCTTGCTAATATGCCGCCAAAACTCAATAAGAAACCCGCCCAGCGACCATGTTGTTTACGCCGGTAAAATGGTGTACAAAGAGCCTGCGTTTTCGAGAAAAGGTACACGCCTTATTTTAAGGCACCTAACCCTTTGATTTAAAAGGTATCGCGGGTGTAGCTTAATGGTAAAGTGCTAGCCTTCCAAGCTAGCTATACGGGTTCGATTCCCGTCACCCGCTCCAATTACCGTCCCTCAGGACGTCCTAAAGCATCCGAAAACGTCCTTTAACCCGCGTAAAAATGGCTGTAAATTTCACGCTTTTCTGTAGCGCACAGCATCAGCAACCACATAATACCAGAGGAATAATTTACAAAAAATGAGCTGTTTTCAAGTTGTGCTTGATCTAAATCAACAATAAAACTTGTTTGCGGTTTATAGTCATTCTCAAATAAAACTCAGTTGGAATATCCCGAGCGGTTTTTTCAGGGATAAAAAGAGGGTTTTAGATGAATCTGCCGATACAATTGGATCGCACTTCTTCCGCGCCTTTGCAGGACCAGCTTTTTGATCAGCTGCGTCAGATGATTATTGCCGGCGGGCTTAAGCTTGGCTCCCGCGTCATCGCGACCCGGTTTCTGGCGGAGCAGGCGGGTGTATCGAGAACGACGGTCCTGCAGGCCTACGAGAGGCTCATTAGCGAAGGCTATCTGGAGACAACGCCGGGAGTGGGAACATTCGTTTGCGCGGTTCTCCCCGAGTCGACTGAAGGAGAAGAGCCCTTAAATCCGCCGAAAGATGTAATGCGG
>JAHFPI010000045.1 GCA_023266795.1 Rhodospirillales bacterium | reverse complement strand
TTGGTCTTGGTACGCTGGCCGCGAACGGGCAGCCCCTTGCGATGCCGCAGGCCACGGTAGCAACCCAGATCCATCAGGCGCTTGATGCTCATCGCGATTTCGCGGCGCAGCTCGCCTTCAACTTTGTATTTGGATTTGATTACATCCCGGATGCGGTTTAATTCGTCTTCAGTCAATGCATTAACGCGCTTTCCCCAGGCAACGTTCGCCGCCTCGAGAATTTTCTTTGCACTAACACGGCCAATACCATGAACATACGTCAGCGCGATGCCGACGACTTTTTCTGTAGGTATATTGACACCTTCGATACGTGCCACGTGGATACTCCTGGTTATCTATTTTATCGGCAGATCATCCGCCAATCGCAAAAAATGCATCCCCTTTTGACAAAGGGATACAGAACCGCCTCGCTGCCCTTAAAACAGCGAGACCGCGCATTATAAGACACAGCAACAAAACGTCAACATCATATTTACCTTATTTATGAAAGAAATGGCGCTTTTTAGGGATAAAAGACCCATCACGGCCCTTATCCTGCCAAAACAGCCTCAATCTGGCTGGTTACATCGGCCAGATCGGCCATTCCATTAACTGTTTTAAGCATTTTCCGCGCCGAATAGAAGGGGAGAATCGGGGCTGTCTGGCTATGGTAGGTCTCCAGACGGGTCCGGACGGTGGCGGCGTTATCATCCGCCCGGCGGGTAAATTTGCCCTTTGCCCCGCACTTGTCGCAAGAATCGGCATGGGCGGGTTTTTTGAATTTATCGTGGTATCCCTCCCCGCAGCCGGAACAGGTGAAGCGGCCGGAGATTCGGTCGATCAGCTGTTCGTCGTTCACCGCCATCTGCACCACGCCATCCAGCGCGATGCCTTTTTCGTGCAGCATTTTTTCGAGAGCCTCGGCCTGTGCGACGTTACGCGGGAAGCCGTCGAGAATAAATCCGTTTTTGCAATCCGGCTTGTCGAGACGGTCCGCGATCATCCTAATCGTGATGTCATCGGAAACAAGCCTGCCTTCTTTTATAATCGCCTCGACCTGTTTGCCGAGAGGCGTTCCTGCCTTGATATTCTCCCGGAAAAGATCCCCCGCCGCAATCTGCACCACGCCGTATTTTTCCATCAATATACGTGCTTGTGTGCCTTTGCCTGCGCCGGGCGGTCCGAGAAGAATAATCCTCACTTACGCGCCCCCCTCAGCTTCGCTTTCTTGATCAGACCTTCATATTGATGCGCAATCAGGTGAGAATGAATTTGCGCAACAGTATCCATCATGACCGAAACAGTGATCAGCAGACTCGTGCCGCCAAAATAAAACGGTAGATTGAATTTTGCGATCAGGATCTCCGGCAGAAGGCACACAAAGACCAGATACATGGCGCCGATAACGGTAATCCGCGTCAGCACATAATCAAGGTAATCCGCCGTCGATTTTCCGGGACGAATGCCGGGCACGAACCCGCCGTATTTACGCAGGTTCTCCGCCGTTTCATCCGGATTAAACACAATCGCCGTATAGAAAAAGGCAAAAAAGACGATCAGGCCGCCATAAAGCGCCATATAGGCGGGCTGGCCATGCTGCAGATAGCGCGCCACGGTATCCATGATGTCGGTGCCCTTGCCGACGCCGGAAAAACCAACAATCGTCAGCGGCAGCAGCAGCAGGGACGAGGCAAAGATCGGCGGAATAACCCCGGAGGTGTTCAGTTTCAGCGGCATGTGGCTGGAATCGCCGCCGGACATGCGGTTGCCCACCATCCGCTTGGGATATTGCACCACAACCCGACGCTGCGCCCGCTCCATGAATACGATAAACCCGACCACACCTATTACCATCGCCAGCATCCCGATCATCGTCAGGGGGGAAATCGCGCCTTCACGGCCCAACGCCAGCGTTCCCGCCACCGCCCGGGGAATCCCCGCGACGATGCCGGCAAAGATAATCAGCGACGTGCCGTTGCCGACGCCCCGCGCCGTAATCTGCTCACCCAGCCACATCAGGAAGATAGTGCCGCCCACAATCGTAATCACCGTCGTAACGCGGAAGAAAATACCGGCATGGATGACGGCGGAAGCGGAGGCAGAGCTCTGCATATTCTCAAGCCCCACCGCAAGGCCGTAGGCCTGAATGGCCGCCAGAACGATGGTGAAATATCTGGTGTACTGGTTCAGCTTTTTGCGGCCCAGTTCACCTTCTTTTTTCATTGCTTCCAGCTGCGGATTCATTGACGTCAGAAGCTGCATAATAATAGAGGCCGAGATATACGGCATGATGTTCAGTGCAAAAATAGTCATCCGTTGCAGGGCGCCGCCGGAAAACATGTTGAACATGTCGAGCACACCGCCCTCTTTCCCTTTAAAAATCTCCTGCCAGATATGCGGGTCAATTCCCGGCAGCGGAACATAAGTGCCGATGCGGTAAATCATCAGGGCGCCGAGCGTGAACCAAAGCCGCTGTTTCAGCTCTTCGGCCTTGGCAAAAGCGCCAAAATTCAGGTTAGCGGCAAATTGTTCGACAGCTGATGACATATGGAAGTACCCCTTATTTTTTGTCTGGGAGGATTTTATTCTTCTGCGGATGCAGGGTCAAGGCTGAATCATGCCCTAAAAATACACCCGTTAAACGCCTTTCCGGGCATAGCAAAGAATCCCGTTTATCGGAGATTATTCGCTATGCCCGGAAGGGAAATCTTAATGGAAATGCTACTTTTTCTTTGCGGCAGCCGCAGCAGCAACTCTTTCCCTTTTGGGCAGCTTGCCCTTCAGGAGTTTGTTGACTTTTGCGGGCAGAAGATCGACCTTGCCGCCGGCTTTTTCAACCGCAGCGATCGCGCCGGCAGAAGCCCCCGTCACAACGACTGTCAGCTTCGCCTTAACGGCATTCTTTCCGCCCAGCAAACGCAGGCCGTCGCCGGCGCGGCGGATAATGCCCGCTTCGACGAGTGTCGCCACATCAATCGGTTTCGCCGCCGAAATCTTTTTGGAGTCGATAGCTTCCTGAATATCATCCAGATTGACTTCCGCAAAGGATTTGGAGGTAAAGTTCGTAAATCCGCGTTTGGGCATCCGGCGCAGAAGGGACATCTGACCGCCTTCAAACCCTTTGATCGCCACGCCGGAGCGGGCTTTCTGGCCTTTAACGCCGCGGCCGGAGGTTTTGCCCTTGCCGCAACCGATACCGCGACCCACACACATGCGTGTCTTGCGCGCGCCCGGATTGTCTCTCAATTGATTTAATTTCATTTTCTCTATCCTTGTTTTTAAGCCGCCGCTTCGACAACGACGAGGTGTTTTACACGCTCGATCATGCCGCGCACAGCCGGTGTATCTTCCAGCACTTTGGAGCGGTGGCGTTTGTTGAGCCCCAGGCCGATCAGCGTGTTGCGCTGCGCATCAATGCGGCCGATCGTGCTGCCGATCTGGGTCACTTTAATTTTCTTGCCGGATTTTGCAGGAGCCGCAGCTTTTTTAGGAGCTGCCGCAGTGACTGCCTTTTTCGCCGCCGGTTTTTTTACAGTCTCAACCATCAGATTTTTCTCCCTTCGCGTCGCCTTTGCGGCCCAGAACTTCATTTACACGGCAGCCGCGACGGCCAGCCACCATGCGGGGGCTTTCCATCATCGCAAACGCCGCCAAAGCCGCCTTCACCATGTTATAGGGGTTGGACGAGCCGAGCGATTTTGCCACGACATCATGAATCCCCAGAACTTCGAATACAGCGCGGAGCGGACCGCCGGCGATAATACCGGTACCGGCCGGAGCCGAACGCAGACGTACACGACCGGCGCCGAAACGCGCCTCGACATCATGGTGGATCGTGCGTGCTTCGCGCAGCGGAACACGAATCAGTTTGCGTTTTGCCTGATCGGTCGCTTTTTTAATAGCTTCCGGCACTTCGCGCGCCTTACCGGCGCCAGCGCCAATGCGGCCACGGCCATCACCGACGACAACTAAAGCGGCGAAGCCGAAACGACGGCCACCCTTGACCACTTTCGCTACCCGGTTGACCGCGACAAGGCGTTCGAGGAGTTCACCGCCTTCGCCTTCTTCGCGATCGCGGCCTTTGCCTTTGTGTTCTCTCGGAGCTTTTTTAGGTTCTGCCATTTTCTTCTTCCCTTAAAATGATAAGCCGGCTTCACGTGCAGCTTCTGCCAAAGCCTTCACGCGTCCGTGATACATATAGGAGCCGCGATCAAACGCCACTTTTTCCACACCGGCCTTCTTTGCGCGCTCTGCCACCAGCTTGCCGACAGCCTGAGCCGCATCCTTGTTGTGCGTGCTTTTCAGCTTCTTCCTCAGGTCAGCATCCACCGTGGACGCCGCCGCCAGAGTGACGCCGGTCACGTCATTGATGACCTGCGCATAGATGTGATGCGTCGAGCGATGCACGGTCAGGCGCGGACGCGTGTTTTTTTCGGTGGCCTTCTTAACGACCTTGCGAACCCGCCATTGGCGACGCTGTTTTGCTGTTGTTTTACTCATGTCATCCTCTGCTATTTCTTCTTGCCTTCTTTACGACGGACGTGCTGCCCTTCGTATCTGATACCCTTGCCTTTATAGGGCTCCGGCGGTTTCATCGAATAGATCTCGGCCGTGACCTGACCTACTTTTTGCTTGTCGATGCCGGAAACTTCGATCTCCGTCTGCTTCGGCACTTTAATCTCGATACCCAGCGGGGTTTTGAAATTCACTTCGTGGCTGAAACCGATCTGGAGAACCAGATCTTTTCCCTTCAGCGCCGCGCGGAAACCAACGCCTTCAATCAGGAGCTTCTTCTGGTAACCGACGGTCACGCCCTTGATCATGTTCCTGACGTTGGACGCCGTGGTGCCCCACATATCCCGGGCAAGGCGCGCCGTGGATAACGGCTTCAGGATGATCGTGCCGTCTTTAACCTCGGCGGATACGTCATTGATGAGTGTGAGCGACAATTCACCCATTTTTCCCTTCACAACCACTTTCTTGCCGTTGACTTTGATGTCAACGCCGGTTGGGATCTTGATCGGGTGCTTGGCAATTCTGGACATGACTACATACTCACAATTAAAAGACCCGGCAGAGCAATTCGCCGCCTACATTCGCTTCACGCGCTTCCTTGTCGGAAAGCACGCCACGCGGCGTAGACAGGATTGAAATGCCGAGACCGTTATAAAAACGCGGGACTTCCGTGACTTTCGAGTAGACCCGGCGTCCTGGTTTGGAAATGCGGGCAATCTCGCGAATCACCGGCTGGCCTTCCGAGTATTTCAATTCAACACTCAGTTCCGCCGAGCCATTATCTTTCTTCGAGACACTGTAATCGCGGATGTACCCTTCGCGCTTCAGAACTTCCAGCACGTTAATGCGGTGTTTTGAAGCGGGACTGGAAACAGCGGATAACCTCGCCGTTTGACCGTTCCGGATGCGTGTCAGCAAATCTCCAAGAGGATCGTTAACCATACAATATTACTCCTTTCCTCTTACCAGCTTGATTTCGTTACCCCAGGGATCATTCCCTGAGAAGCCAAATCCCGGAACATAAGACGGGAAATGCCGAATTTTCTGTAGTTGCCGCGCGCACGGCCTGTCAGGGCGCAGCGGTTGCGTACCCGTGTCGGATGCGAGTTGCGCGGCAGGGTCGCCATTTTGAGGCGGGCCGCGAAACGCTCATCCACCGGACGGGAGTCGTCATTCGCGATCGCTTTCAGCTTTGCCCACTTAGCGGCGAATTTCTTCACCAACTTCTTGCGGCGGTTATTTTTCTCGACAGAACTCGTTTTAGCCATTGTTCAACATTCCTCCGGTTAATATTTCCTGAAGGGCATTTTGAATGCCTTCAGCAAAGCTTTTGCCTGATCATCGTTCTTTGCGGTCGTGCAAATGATGATATCCATGCCCCGGATCACGTCGATTTTGTCGAAGTTGATTTCGGGGAAAATAATCTGCTCCTTGAGACCCAGAGCATAATTGCCATTGCGGTCAAAGCTCTTGTCGGAAACGCCGCGAAAGTCGCGGATACGCGGCATCGCAATCGTGATCAAACGGTCGAGGAATTCGTACATCCGCTCGCCGCGCAGGGTGACCTTGACGCCGATCGGGATATTCTCGCGCAGCTTGAAGGCGGCGATGGATTTGCGCGACTTGATAACCAGCGGCTTTTGGCCGGAAATGGCGGTGATGTCGGCAATCGCCCCCTGGATTTTCTTGCTGTCGGAGGCATTCTCGCCCACGCCCATGTTAATGACGATCTTGTCAAGACGCGGGATTTCCATGTCGTTCTTGTAACCAAACTGCTGCTTCATCGCAGGCTTGATTTTCTCCAGATATTCTTTTTTAAGACGCGCTACCATGACTTCCCTCTTATTCCATCTGCTCGCCGGAGCGCTTTGCCACACGCACCTTGCGATCACCGACTGTTTTGTAACCGATACGGGTCGGTTTGCCCGTTTTCGGGTCGACAAGCGCCACATTCGAGATATGCAGCGGCGCTTCGACTTTATCGATGCCGCCGGATCCCGTGGTCTGGGACGGCTTGCGGTGTTTCGTCTGCACGTTAACGCCCTGCACAGTCACTTTCGACTCTGCCGGATTGACGTGTTTTACTTCGCCGCTTTTGCCTTTGTCACGGCCTGTCAGAACGACGACTTTGTCGCCCTTTTTAATCCTGAACTTGTTAATTTTGCACTGGGTCATTACAGCACCTCCGGCGCGAGCGAGATGATTTTCATGAAGTTCTTGGAACGCAGCTCGCGTGTCACCGGTCCAAAGATACGGGTACCGACAGGCTCTCCGGCCGGATTGATCAGCACAGCAGCGTTACGGTCAAAACGGATGCTGGTGCCGTCATCGCGCTTCAGCGGCGTGGAGGTGCGGACGATGACCGCCTTGTGCACGGTGCCTTTTTTGACGCGGCCGCGCGGAATCGCATCCTTCACGGAGACGACGATTATATCGCCGATACCGGCTGTTCTTCTGTGTGAACCGCCCAGCACCTTGATACACTGGATCCGGCGTGCCCCGCTGTTATCGGCGACGTCCAGACATGATTGCATCTGTATCATTTGTTTGGCCTTTCTTACTTCTCTTTTTTAGCTGCGGGTTTTTTAGCAGCCTTGACTTCTTTTACTTCTTTTTTCGGCGCGGCTTTCTCTGCAATCACCCTCTTCACGGAAGCTTTTCCATGATTGCCGTCGTCCACTGTTTTAGCAGTGCTTTCGCCGGTGGCTTTGCCGCTGATAACGCGCCATCTTTTCGATTTCGACAGCGGACGGCATTCCTCGATGGACACCTCGTCGCCGACTTTCCATGTATTCCCTTCGTCATGCGCCGCATATTTCGCGGAACGGCGCACGATCTTGCCATAGAGAGGATCTCTCACCCGGCGCTCGACAATAACGGTAACCGTCTTGTCACATTTATCACTGACGACTTTGCCTTCCAGCACACGACGTGGCATTTTATTTACTCCTTAGCTTTCTTTTTCTTGGCGGCTGGCTTGGCTGCCTTTTTGGCAACCGGCGCTTTACCGGATTTGAGTTGATTCTGCAGTGTCTTGATTTTGGCGATGTCGCGGCGGACAACGCGAATCCGCGAGGTGTCCTCGATCTTGCCGGTCGATTTCTGGAACCGGAAGTTGAACTGCTCCTTTCGCAGGTCAAGCAGGTTCTGCTGCAACTCGTCTGGTGATTTGGCTCTTAAATCTGCGGTTTTCATTTTCTTCTTCCTAATCGCGGGATACAAAACGTACTTTGATCGGCAGCTTGGCGGAAGCGAGAGAGAATGCCTCCTCGGCGACTGCGCGGGTCACACCGTCCAGTTCAAACATGATCTTGCCGGGCTTTACGCGGCTGACATAAAATTCGGGCGATCCTTTGCCGGAACCCATGCGCACTTCAAGGGGCTTCTTCGACACGGGAACGTCCGGAAAAATACGGATCCAGAGACGTCCCTGACGCTTGATGCAGCGGCTGATCGCGCGGCGCGCGGCTTCAATCTGGCGCGCGGTGATACGCTCCGGCGAGGTCGCCTTCAGACCGAAAGAACCATAAGAGAGATATGTGCCCGACGAAGCAACGCCGTGGATACGGCCCTTGTGCTGCTTGCGGAACTTCATTTTCTTTGGTGACATCATAACCTTATTCCTTTTCCTTCTCTAAACCTTGCATGATCTTATATGCAAAAATTATCTTTCCCCGCGCGACGGTTGCTGGTCTGTCAGACGCTTGTCATGCGCCATCGGGTCATGCGCCAGAATCTCGCCTTTGAAGATCCAGACTTTAACGCCGATAATGCCGTAAGTGGTCGAAGCACGTGAAATAGCGTAATCAACGTCCGCCCGCAACGTGTGCAGCGGCACGCGGCCTTCGCGGTACCATTCACGGCGCGCGATTTCCGCACCGGCCAGACGACCGGAGCAGTTCACCCGGATACCGCCCGCGCCGAGACGCAGCGCGGACTGGACAGCGCGTTTCATGGCGCGACGGAAAGAAACCCGGCGCTCCAGCTGTTGCGCGATGCCGTCAGCAACGAGTTGCGCATCCATTTCCGGCTTGCGGATTTCAACGATATTGAGAGTCACTTCGCCGCCAGTGAACTTGGACAGGTCCTTGCGGAGCTTTTCAATATCAGAGCCTTTTTTGCCGATAATCACACCCGGACGCGCCGTGTGGATTGTCACGTTGGTTTTGCTGGCCGCGCGCTCGATCACCACCCGCGCCACGCCCGCCTGTTTCAGGGCGGCAAAAACATGCGCGCGCAGTTTGATGTCCTGCAGCAGCTTGGCCGCGTAGTCCTTACCCGCATACCAGCGGCTGTCCCACGTACGGTTGATGCCCAGTCTCAATCCAATCGGGTTAACTTTCTGACCCATTCTTATTCTCCAGCTTTCGTGTCTGTTTTAGCGGATGCCTTTTTGGAAGATGTTCCTTTGGAACCCTTCTTTACGGCTTTTTTATCGGCAGCACCGGCGGCAGGCTTCGCTGCCACTGATTCACTCACGATGATCGTGATGTTCGCAAAAGGTTTTTCAACACCTGCGGATTTACCACGGCCCCGCGCATGAAAACGCTTCAGGGTCATCGTACGTCCCACGGTCGCTTCTTTTACCACCAGACGGTCAACGTCCAGATTGTGGTTGTTTTCAGCGTTCGCGATAGCGGACTCAAGGACTTTCTTGACTTCGCCTGCCATGCGCCGGCGGGAGAATTCCAGTTCGATCAGCGCCCGTGCCGCCGCTTTACCACGGATCAGCTGCGCCAGGAGGTTAAGCTTGCGCTCGCTGCCTTTGATGTAGCGGGCTTTGGCAATGGCCTCGGTCTCGGAACGGCGGGGTTTATTTGTTAATTTTGACATGACTGCTATTCCTTCGCTTTCGCGGTCTTGTCAGCGCCTGCGGCGGTATGCGCCGTAAACTGACGGGTGGGCGCGAATTCGCCCAGCTTGTGACCGATCATGTTATCCGTGACCATCACCGGAATGAATTTCTGGCCGTTATAAACGCCAAATGTCAGACCGATGAATTGCGGCAGGATCGTGGAGCGGCGTGACCAGGTTTTAATAACCTCGTTACGGCCTGAGCCACGGGCCTTGTCTGCCTTCTTCAGCAAATAGCCATCTATAAACGGGCCTTTTCTTACGGAACGTGCCACTTTTCTTCTCCCTTACTGACCTTGCGCCAGACGTTTATTCTTGCGACGGCGCAAGATGTATTTGTCTGTTGATTTGTTCTTGCGCGTTTTTGCGCCTTTTGTCGGTTTGCCCCACGGCGTTACCGGATTGCGTCCGCCGGAGGATTTGCCTTCGCCGCCGCCATGCGGGTGATCGATCGGGTTCATCACGACGCCGCGGTTATGCGGTTTCCAGCCCAGCCAGCGGTTACGGCCCGCTTTGCCGATCTGTACGTTGGAATGATCCGCGTTCGAAACGGTCCCGACCGTCGCCAGGCACTCGCCGCGCACGACGCGCAGCTCGCCGGAGGTCAGTTTGATCTGTGTGTAACCGGCGTCGCGGCCCACGATCTGCACAAAAGTGCCGGCAGAACGCGCCATCTGGCCGCCCTTGCCCGGGGTCAGCTCGAGGTTATGCACCAGCGTGCCGACCGGGATATTTTTAATCGGCATCGTATTGCCGGGCAGAATATCGGCCTTTTGCGAGGAAATAACCTTATCTCCCGCCGCCAGACGCTGGGGCGCAATGATATAGGCCAGTTCGCCGTCGCTGTACTTGATCAGCGCGATCCAGGCGGTGCGGTTCGGGTCATATTCCAGACGCTCGACCACAGCTTCGACATCAAACTTCTGGCGTTTGAAATCGATCACGCGGTATCTCTGCTTGTGGCCGCCGCCGCGATGCCAGGAAGTGATATTCCCGTGGTTGTTGCGGCCGTTGGCGCTGTGATGCTTGCCATCAACCAGCGATTTTTCAGGTTTGCCCTTCCACAGTTCGCTGCGATCAACGCGAACCATCTGACGAAGACCTGGAGATGTCGGACGGTATGATTTAAGTGCCATTTACTTTCTCCTTAAACTCCGGTTGCCACATCAATCGTCTGGCCTTCTGCCAGCGTAACGATTGCTTTTTTCGTGTCGCTTCTCAGCGCCGCGCGGCCTTTGAAAACCTTTAATTTACCTTTTTGCGTGGAAGTGTTCACTTTCACGACTTTTACTTTAAAGACGCTTTGTACAGCTGCTTTAATGATGGTCTTGTTCGCTTCCAGAGGAACGCGGAAGGTCACCTGATTGTACTGCGAACCCATGGTCGCCTTTTCGGTGATGACCGGAGATTTTATCATCTGATAAAGCGTCTCGGAAATCTTGACGTCTTTAACGTCTTTTTTCTTTGTTGCAGGTTTGCTCATTTCAGTCTTGCCTCCAGTTGTGTAACGGCGTCTTTGGTCAGCACCAGAGCGTCGCGACGCAGAATGTCATAAACGTTGATGCCTTTTTGCGGCAGGACATCCATATAAGGAATATTGCCGACGGCACGGATGAAATTCTGGTCTATCGTTTCATCGATAAACAATGCGGAAGTGATGCCGAGACCGGTCAGAACCTTCGCCATATCCTTCGTTTTGTGCGACTTCACCTTTGCCGCGTCGAGAACGATCAGCTTGCCTTCCGCCTGTTTCGCGGAGAGCGCCACTTTCAGCGCCAGCTTGCGGAAATTCTTCGGCATATCGATCGCGTGAGAGCGTACAACCGGCCCGAACATGACCGCACCGCCGACATGGCGTGTGCTGCGATGCGAACCGGCCCGGGCGCGGCCGCTGCCTTTTTGTGCATGGGGTTTTTTGCCCGTGCCGCTGACTTCGCTGATATCCTTTGTCTTGTGGTTGCCGGAGCGGCGTTTTGCCAGCTGCCAGTTCACCATTCTGTGCAATACGTCGGCACGCGCAGGCACACCGAAGATGGCATCGCTCAGATCGATATCACCCACTTTTTTATTGTCGAGACTCTTTACGGCGACCTTCATCCGATTATCCTTCCTTCTTGGCTTTCAGGCCCGCCGGCTGCGGCGCGTCCTTCGGCAAAACCTTTTTCATGTCATCTTTAACTGTTACCCAGCTGCCTTTGTAAC
>JAHFPI010000212.1 GCA_023266795.1 Rhodospirillales bacterium | reverse complement strand
CATCAAAGCCGCCACGGGAGCGGTTATCAAAGTATGAGGCCGGCCACGGCTTCCAGATGTCAAAGAGCCTGAATAGCAGAAAGGCTATCAGCCTCAGATAAATATTTGTACTGGCGGGCAGGGCGGCTATCCAGAGGCCGACGGCTTCATCGACGACAATGGATTGATCGTCTGTTTCGCCGGACTTCTTGCCGTAGTATCCGGCGGCGAAAGTGCCGATAACCAGAAGTAAAACAGCAGCTACGGCCAGCCCGATCTGTCCCGACAGCAGGGCAATGACATAGCCGACGGGAAGGGCGGCGAGAGTACCGATCGTGCCGGGGGCGGGGCGGACAAGTCCCGCGCCAAACCACGTTGCAATCAGCACTTGCGGATGGGTGAATAACACGCCGGAGGGCAGCGGGTGGATGCCTGATTTTATTTTACCGGTCAGCTGGCCCATTTTTTAGGCTCCTCGATCTGTTGTTGCGCAGCGGCGGCGAAAGGCAGGCGCACCGTAACGATTGATTGTGCGGCAATCCCCTCACGGCGTCCGGTAAAACCAAGCCCCTCGGTGGTGGTGGCTTTGACGCTGATTTTATTGGCGGAAAGATGCAGGATTTCAGCTATTCTTTGCCGCATGGCGTCACGGTAGGGGGCGATTTTCGGCGCTTCACAAATGAGGGTGACATCGACGTGCGTAATCATGCCGCCCTGCTGCATGACCAGCTCCGCCGCGTGTTTTAAAAATACGGCGCTATCGGCATTTTTCCAGCGCGGGTCTTTGGGGCTGAAGTGCTGGCCGATGTCACCGGCGCAGATAGAGGCAAGAATGGCGTCAGTAATGGCGTGCAGCCCCGCATCCGCGTCCGAATGGCCTTCGAGCACCTGATTGTGCGGTATGGCAACGCCGCAGAGCATCAGCTTTTGCGCGGCAGAGGCGGGAGGAACCAGACGGTGTACGTCATAGCCCTGTCCGGTGCGCACATCGCCGCAGCGGGAGAAAAGATACTGTTCCGCTAACGCAAGGTCTGCCGGATGCGTAATTTTGATATTATCCTGCTGGCCGGGGACGAGCGTGACCGCATGGCCGTCGGCTTCGCAGAGCGCTGCGTCATCGGTGAAAGACTTGCCATGATATTTCCGGTGCAGCCGGTCAATCAGCTCAAAGCGAAAGACCTGCGGCGTCTGCACGGTATACAGCCCCTCGCGGCTTTCCGTTTTTCCATGGCGCCTGACCGTATCTGTTACCGGCAGGGCGGGAACAGCCGCGCCGGAGGCTATTGCGGCGGTGCAGAGGGAGGTGATCAGGGAGGCGGAGACCAGCGGACGGACGGCGTCATGGATCAGCACAAAATCGGGGTTTGCCGCACGGAGAGCTTCAAGGCCTTTTTGTACGGAGAGCTGACGGGTGCTGCCGCCGATGACGGGGACAATCCCTCCGGCGGCGTTTTTAAAAAGGGCCGCGTGATCCGGATGGATAACAACAGCGACATCCGAAATAAGCGGATGATTTTGAAACGCCTCGAGGCTCCAGCACAGGACGGGTTTGCCCATGAGCGGATGATATTGTTTCGGTGTATCGCCGCCGAACCTTTCACCCGATCCGGCAGCGACGATCAGGGCAGCTATTTTCTTACTCGAGGTCAAACTTCACGCCCTGCGCCAGCGGCAATACGCTGGAAAAGTTGACGGTATTCGTTGACCGGCGCATGTAGGTTTTCCAGCAGTCGGAGCCGGACTCGCGTCCGCCGCCGGTTTCCTTTTCGCCGCCGAATGCCCCGCCGATTTCAGCGCCGCTGGTGCCAAGGTTGACGTTGGCGATGCCGCAGTCGCTTCCGGCGGAGGAGGTGAAGAATTCGGACTCGCGGATGTCATTCGTGAAGATGCATGATGACAGACCCTGCGGCACGTCGTTGTGCAGCTCGATCGCTTCCTCGAACTTCGAATATTTCATGATATATAGGATGGGCGCGAAGGTTTCGTGCTTCACGATGTCGGACTGCCTGTCCATTTCCACGATAGCGGGCGTAACGTAATAGGCGTCGGGGCAGCAGTCAGCAAGCACGCGCTCGCCGCCGGTGACTTTTCCGCCCGCCGCCTTCGCCTTTTTCAGGGCGTCCTGCATCGCATCAAACGCCCCCTTGTCCATGAGAGGACCCAGCAGCGTGTCTTTATCCAGCGGACTGCCGATCCTGACGGAGGCATAGGCTTTCTTGAGGTTGGCGACAAACTTGCCCGCGATCGACTTGTGGACAATCAGGCGGCGCTGCGAGGTGCAGCGCTGGCCCGCCGTGCCGACGGAGCCGAACACGGTCGCCATCAAAGCCAGATTCATATCCGCCGACGGCGTCAGGATCATGGCGTTGTTCCCGCCAAGTTCCAGAAGGCTTCTGCCGAAGCGGGCGGCCACGCGGGGGCCGATATCCAGACCCATGCGGGTGGAACCGGTCGCGCTGATGAGGGGGATGCGCTTGTCATCCAGAAGTTTCTCGCCGACATCGCGGGTGCAGATGACGAGTTCGGACAGGCCTTTGGGGGCTTTACCGAAGCGTTCCGCCGCTTTTTCAAACAGGGCCTGACAGGCCAGCGCCGTCAAAGGTGTTTTGCCGGACGGCTTCCATACCACGCTGTCGCCGCAGACGATGGCCAGCGCGAAGTTCCAGCACCAGACGGCGACGGGGAAATTGAAGGCGCTGATGACGCCGATGACGCCTGCCGGATGCCAGTTTTCCTGCATCTTGTGCAGGGGGCGCTCCGAGGCGATGGTGAGGCCGTAAAGCTGCCGGGAAAGGCCGGTCGCGAAGTCGCAAATGTCGATCATCTCTTGCACCTCGCCCTGGCCTTCTGTCAAAATCTTGCCGCATTCGATGGTGACGAGACGACCCAGATCTTCCTTGTGCTCGCGCAGCACTTCACCCAGGAGGCGGATAAGTTCGCCGCGCTGCGGGGCGGGCACCATGCGCCAGTCAAGGAATGCCTGATGCGCGCGGGTGATTTTGGTATCGAGCGTTTTGGCAGTGTCGAGCGTAATCCTGCCGATCTCAGACCCGTCGATGGGCGAAAAAACCTTATGCGCGCCGGAGGTATAGGCTTTTTTATCCACGCCCAGTTTTCCGAGCAGGTGCGCCACGCTGTCGCGGAGTTCTATCTTCTGGATGTTGGATTTCGGCATAGCGG
>JAHFPI010000211.1 GCA_023266795.1 Rhodospirillales bacterium | reverse complement strand
GCGGGCCGAATACAAATCCGGCATGGAACGTGCCGGGCGCTTCGGTCAGTCCCGCCACATCACCCAGCGCCACCAGCCCCGGATTCTGCCGCATCGCCATGACCCGGAGGCCCTGCGCGACAAAGGCGCGGTTGATGCCGGTGAGCGGCACGACGTCGCACACCGTGCCAAGCGCCACGATATCCAGCCATTGCAGGATGCGCGGTTCCGGACGTTCTGCGGTGTAAAACCCCCGCGCGCGCAGGATACGGTTAACTGCGACGATGGCGAGGAAGCTGACGCCGACAGCCGCCAGTTGTCCCTGTCCGCTGTTATCGTCAAGGCGGTTGGGGTTAACCACGGCATAGGCATCGGGCATTCTGGCTTCGGCGCTGTGATGGTCGAGCACGATAATATCAAGCCCCGCCGCCGTTCCGGTCTCCAGCGCGTCAAAGGCCGTCACGCCGCAATCGACGGTAATGACGACGTCCATGCCTTCCGCTTTCAATTTCAGCAGGGCAGGGGCGTTGGGGCCGTAGCCTTCCTGAATGCGGTCGGGGATGTAGATACGCAGGTCCGCGCCGACCGATTTAAAGAATCTTTTCAGCAGGGCGCTCGATGTCGCACCGTCCACGTCGTAGTCGCCGAACACGGCAACCTTTTGTTTGTTAATGACAGCTTCGGCAATCCGCGCCGCTGCCCTGTCCATATCCTTCAGTGTGCTGGGATTGGGGAGCTGGGTTTTCAGCGCCGGATTTAAAAAGCCTTCCACATCATCAAATCTGATGCCGCGCGCAACCAGCAGCCGCCCGAGAATTTCCGGCAGTCCGAAACTCTGGCTGATACCCTGCGCCAGACGGTCGTCAGTTGCGGAGAAGGCCCACTTCTTGCCGAGGACGGATTTGCCGACGTCGAGAACGCCATTATCCGGCACCCCGGCGAAAGCCGGGGTCTGGGATCTCTGGATTCCGGCTTCCGCCGGAATGACATTCTTCTTTGAGATCACTGATACCCCGTTTTTTTGCCGAAGTTGTGGGTGGCCTCGATGCGGCGGATGGTGCCTGTTTTGGAGCGCATGATGACGGAGTGGGTGAAAGCGCCGCCGGAAAAACGCCGCACGCCGCGCAGCATCGCGCCGTCCGTCACGCCGGTGGCGGCGAACATCACATCGCCTTTGGCGAGGTCGGTCAGGCCGTATTTTTTATTCAGGTCGGTCACGCCCCATTTTTTGGCGCGGGCTTTTTCGTCGTCATTGCGGAACAAAAGCCGCCCCTGCATGAAGCCGCCGGTGCTGCGGAGGGCTGCCGCTGCGAGCACGCCTTCAGGCGCGCCGCCGGAACCCAGATAGATGTCAATACCGGCATCGGGCTGCGCGGTGGCGATCACGCCGCTGACATCACCGTCGGAAATCAGCATGATCCGCGCCCCGGCTGCACGAACTTTGGCGATCAGCTCCTGATGGCGCGGACGGTCAAGGATGCAGGCGACAATATCGGCCACATTAACGCCCTTGGCTTTTGCCAGCGCTTTCAGGTTTTCGGCGGGTGTGGCATCCAGATCGACCACATGCTCCGGCAGACCGCCGCCCACCGCGATTTTATCCATGTAAACGTCGGGTGCATTGAGGAATCCGCCCTTTTCCGCCATGGCGACGACGGCCAGCGCGTTGTAGCCGCCTTTGGCCGTGATGGTGGTGCCTTCGAGCGGATCGAGGGCAATGTCGATCTGCGGGCCGCTGCCGAGGCCGACTTTTTCGCCGATATAGAGCATTGGCGCCTCATCGCGTTCGCCTTCGCCGATCACCACGGTGCCGTCGATGCTCAGGCTGTTCAGCGCGTTGCGCATGGCGTCGACCGCCGCCTGATCCGCCGCTTTTTCGTCGCCGCGCCCCATCAGCAGGGAGGCCGAGAGCGCCGCCGCTTCCGTCACCCGCACCAGCTCCAGCGCGAGGTTGCGGTCCATAGAAAATCTTGGTTGAGAACTTGTTTCGCTATCTGATTGTTTTGGCATTTTCAAATTCGCTTTCATTTCTCTGTTCCAACGCCGAATGTTTCTATCCGCATCAGGTAAGGCGGTTCCACGGCGGATTTCAGTTTGCCGATCAGTTCAACGGCTTTCAGCATGTTACCTTCCGGCGTTGCGTGGCTGGTCAGGATGACCGGCACCGGCAGCCCCGGTGCGTGGCCGCGCTGCAAAATGGATTCCAGCGACACGCGGCAATCGCGCAGGATGGCCGATACATCGGCGATCACGCCCGGCTGGTCCAGCACGATCAGGCGCAGGAAATAAGCGCCGTCGCGTTCATTGGTATTGGCGGGTTTCAGTTTTCCCGGATTGCCGATGCCCAGCAGCGGCAGGGCCCGTCCGCGCGCAACGTCGATAATGTCGGCGACGACGGCGGAGGCTGTCGCTTTTCCGCCCGCGCCCGCACCCATCATCAATATCTTTCCCGCATAATCGCCGTCGGCATAAACGGCATTCAGCGCACCCTCGACATGAGCGATGGGAGATTCTTTCGGCACAAGGCACGGCTCGACCGATTGCTCCACGCCATGTCCTGTCTGCCGCGCGATGCCAAGCAGCTTGATGCGGTAGCCAAGCTCCCGCGCAAAGGCGATGTCCAGCGGCGTGATGTTGCGGATGCCCTTGGTCTGCACCGCCGCGAAATCCGGCACGCAGCCAAAGGCCAGTCCCGCCAGAATCGACAGCTTGTGCGCGGCGTCGATGCCGTCGATGTCGAAAGACGGGTCGGCCTCGGCATAGCCTTTGGCCTGCGCCTCTTTCAGGACATCGGCAAAACTGCGGCCCGTCGCGCGCATCTCGGAGAGGATGAAATTGCAGGTGCCGTTCAGGATGCCGTAAACCGCGTTGATTTTGTTGGCGGCAAGGCCTTCGCGCAGCCCCTTGATGACGGGAGTGCCGCCCGCCACTGCCGCTTCATAGGAAACCGTGCCTTTGCTTTTTGCAAGGAGGGCGAGGATTTCGCCGCCGCGCAGGGCCAGCAGGGCTTTGTTGGCGGTAACGACGGGCTTGTTGTTCTCCAGTGACCTTTTGATGAGATCGTAGGCAACGCCTTCGGCGCCGCCTATCAGCTCCACCACGACGTCCACATCCTTGTCGTCGGCGAGAGAAACGGGGTTGTCGTGCCATTTGACTTTTGCGGGGTTTATGCCACGATTTTTGCTTTTGGTGCGGGCGGAAACGGCTGT
>JAHFPI010000210.1 GCA_023266795.1 Rhodospirillales bacterium | reverse complement strand
TGTGACAACCCCCTGCCCGCCGCGCCCGTGAATACGTATCTGGAACATGGTCCCTCAGCGTTGTTTTACGCTGCCAATCTTACTCTCCGCCCCCTTAAAATATGAAGAAATTTATCAAAACTACCCCGGAATTTTAACATTTCTTGACTTAGGTCAAGTTTGTACGCCGACAGCATATTGAAGGGTGTCCGTCTGCCTCCACTTCCGGCCGTATGAGTCGCAGCTTAAAGGCTAAAATCCGCCGCCGCCACCACCGCCGCCACCACCGCCGGAAGAACCACCGCCGCCGCTGCCGGAAGATGAGCCCGGCGGCGAAGAGGATGATGAAATCGCCGAAGCAAGCCCGCTGCCAAGATCGGAGGATAATTCGCGCAAGCCGCCGGAGCGATAGCCTTGATGCCAGCGGGGATGGTAGTTCTGCATGCTCTGGCCGCTGGCTTCCAGCTGACGGCTGAACTTGTCGCTCCATTTTCCTTCAACCCCCAAGGCCACCGCATAAGGGAAATATTTTTCGAATATTTCCGGGGTAACATCCGGCGTGTTCAGCGTGTCGAACCGTTCCTTTTCGGTGACCGAGAGGAACATCTTGAACCCTTCTATCGCCGCAACAAGATCCGCTCCGGCGCGCGTGTAGTATTTTATGGGGTAAACAAAAATGGCGTTTAACGCCAATGTAAAGCCCATTATCACCAGCGGCAGTACTGCCCCATGCGACAGGGCATAAACAATAAAACCCGCCAGCGCCGTGAAACCGACGCCGATGTAGATAAACTGATAGTTATCGCTGAAATAATCGTCTTCAAAGCCGGTTTTTAATCCGGACTTCAGGGCGCCGCCCGCCCGCTGCAAAATCTGGTAATTCTTTTTCTCCAGTTTCAGGTGATCGCCCTCGCTGAACAACTCCATGCCCGTCAGTTTTTCAATATCCGGCAACGCCGCAGCATGCGCAGGATTCCTCTGCAGGGAGAAGTGGCTGCCCAGAAAGCCCTGTTCCTGAATGATGTCCAAAAAACCCTTCACGGCCATATCAATGATCGTCGCCGGCAATGTTTTGCTGTGAACGCCCTTGTGATAAATAAAACTGACGGCGGGCACTGGCATATCCTGCGGCGGCGCGAATAAAGGAATGATCGTTTCCTCCGGCTCACTGGCCCGCATCTGCCGCCAAATGACGAGGTAGTATATCAGGAGCAGGAGAAAGGCGGCGGCGCTCATGCCAACGCTGGTATTATCCCTGATAAGATAGATTATTTTATCGAGACCGGACGGCTCTTTCACCAGTCCCTTCGGCCAGCCCACGGCTACCGTCAGTCCCTCGGTGGGATTGAGCCCTCTGGTCGTCGCAAAGGAAATTTTACCGTCCCTGCGGCTAGTTACAGTATAATCCCTGCCTGTAGCGCCGCTGTATCCGGTATAGGCGGAATCCTGAAGTATTTTAGCACCCTGCGGAAGCTCTATCGTCGCTTCGGCGCGATCTATCGGAAAATTCCAGCCATTGCCGGTAACATTCCAGTAAATTTCATCATAATCCCGGAAGTACCCGAGCTCCCGGTCCGCTTCGTAAGAGAGAACAAAAGTATGGCGCCCCGGTTCTATAGAAAACTTGGCATCGCCAAGATAAACCCTCTGGCCGTTTGACCGTGCTTCAATCGTATAGGAAATGTCATGAAAATCACGCTGGACTTTCTTTACATGGAACCCCACCGCAACTGTATTTCCCAGCTTGTCCCGATAGGTGGTGGGAAAATCGCGGTAGATGCCATGCTTGATCTGTTCTCCAGTGGCGACGACGGCGATGGTTTCTGTGACTTCCGCGACCGAGTCCGACCTGACGATAATGTCACTCCTGAAATCGGTTATTCTCTCGCCTGCGGCAAACGCCTGCCCTGCCGACATCAGCAAAAGAAAACCGGAAACAATCCCCAGCCTGAACATGTTCATCATCAAAAAGCCGCCTTCGGCGCGTTTCTGTCGGCCGGATTCTCCAGTTCGAAAAATTTCATTTCCTGAAAATTGAACATCCCGGCAACCAGATTGCTTGGAAAAGACTGTATCTTGATATTCAGGTTACGCGTTGCGCCGTTGTAATAGCGCCGTGCCAGCTGGATCTGGTCTTCGGTATCGGCAAGTGTTTTTTGCAGTTCCTGAAAATTCTGGCTGGCCTTGAGATCGGGATAATTCTCAGCCACAGCGAATAACTTTCCAAGCGCGCCGGAAAGCATTCCCTCCGCCTTGCCCCTTTCAGCGGGATCCATTGCCTTCATGGCTTGGGCGCGCATTTCCGTCACTTTTTCCAGCACACCCTTTTCATGCCCCATGTAGCCTTTAACGGCCTCAATAAGGTTGGGGATAAGATCGGCGCGGCGCTTGAGCTGCACATCAATGCCGCTCCACCCTTCCAGCGCAAGGTTTCTGGCTTTGACCAGCCCGTTATAAATTCCTGTAACGACGATGATAACAAGAGCAAAAACCGCTAAAACAATCGACGAAAACGGCATGATATATCCCCCAAAAAAGAAATCCCGCGCAAGCACCCGCACCGATAAAATTAGCTTTTTCCGGTATGAATATCAAGGATGGGGAAACAGGCCTTCTATTTGCCTGAATCTTCTTCAAGAATCCCGTACTTGCGGATATTACGATCCGCCATCGCCTGTATCTTTGCGATCATATCCGCCTTGGGCTGTTTCCCAAACAGGTGGGCATAACGCTTCTGCGGCTTGAGAAAACTCTCCACCGGCATTTTTTTACGGATATTCAGCACGGCGGTTATTTCTCCGTGTTCCGCTTCGAACACCGGAAACATGCCGGTTTCCTTGGCCAGCCGCGCCATGTGAATGCTTTCATTGGGGTCGGTGCCCCAGCCCAGCGGACAGGGCACAAGAATATGGATGTAGCGCGCCCCGCGAATGCTCATGGCGCGGCGCACCTTGGCCTCCAGATCGCGCAGATCGGCCACCGTCGCCGTGGCGACATAAGGAATCTCGTGCGCCATCGCAATCGCCGGCAGGAATTTTCCCTGACCGAACACGTTGCCCGGCTCCGGCCCAACCGCCATCGTCGTCGCGGTGCTCGCCATCGCCGGCGTGGCGGAGGAGCGCTGGATGCCGGTGTTCATGTAGCCCTGGTTGTCGTAGCAGATGTAGAGCACATCGTCGTTGCGCTCGAACATGCCCGACAGGCAGCCAAAAC
>JAHFPI010000044.1:5639-11784 GCA_023266795.1 Rhodospirillales bacterium | reverse complement strand
TATTCTCGATAAGCTTCTCCGTGCCGCTATGCAGCAGGCCGATATGCGGATCCGCGCGCTCCACCACTTCCCCGTCCATTTCAAGGATCAGGCGCAAAACGCCGTGGGCGGCAGGATGCTGCGGGCCGAGGTTGATTGTATAGTTGTTTCTTTTCTCGGCGGTCATCATTTTGCCCCCACTTTCGGCTTGCGGGCCTTTTCATCGCCGGGCAGCTGCATCGTCGTCATGCCTTCCCACGGGCTGATGAAATCAAAGTTGCGGTAGTCCTGCGTCAGCTTCACAGGTTCGTAAACGATGCGTTTCTGCGCTGCATCATAGCGCAGCTCGACAAAGCCGGTCAGCGGAAAATCCTTGCGCAGCGGATGGCCTTCAAAGCCGTAGTCGGTCAGGATGCGGCGCAGATCGGGATGACCGGCGAAAACAACCCCGTACAGATCCCACACCTCGCGCTCGAACCATCCGGCAGAGCTGTAAAGATCCGTGACCGTATCCACCGGCATATTCTCGGCGGTCATAACCTTGACACGGACGCGCAGGTTGAATTTCAGGCTCAGAAGATTGTAAACGACGTCAAAACGTTCCGCACCCCGCGCCGGATAATCCGCGCCGCAAACGTTGCACAACTGCTGAAAGTCGCATTTTTTATCGGTTTTTAAAAAAGCAATGAACCCGTGCAGGGATTCGCGGCGCACAGTAAAGGCCAGCTCGCCCAGCGCAATCTCCTGCTTCAGAATTGCCGGCGCCTGCGCCGCCGCAATATAATCGCTCAATGTCTGTAGCTGTTCAACACCCATCACCGCACCAGCCTTGTGTCTTCACGTTGAATTTTTTTCTGCAATTGCAAAATGCCGTAAATAAGCGCTTCGGCCGTCGGCGGGCAGCCGGGAACATAAATATCCACCGGCACGATACGGTCACAGCCGCGCACGACGGAATAGGAATAGTGGTAATAACCGCCGCCATTGGCGCAGGAACCCATCGAAATCACCCAGCGCGGCTCGGCCATCTGGTCATAGACCTTGCGCAGCGCAGGCGCCATTTTATTAGTGAGTGTCCCCGCCACGATCATCACATCCGCCTGACGCGGGCTGGGGCGCGGGATGATGCCGAAACGGTCAAGGTCATAACGGCTCATGTAGGCCTGAATCATCTCCACCGCGCAGCAGGCCAGGCCGAATGTCATCGGCCAGAGCGAACCGGTACGCGCCCAGTCGAGCAGGTCATCCACCTTCGCGACAATAAATCCCTTATCGTGCAGCTCGGCTGTCGCCGCCTTGATAACCGCGTTTTGCTCCATATTTACTCCCACTCCAGCGCACCCTTGCGCCACTCATATATAAAACCGACGGCCAATACACCCAGAAACACAATCATCGACCAGAAGCCGTACAGGCCGATCTTCCCCAGCGTAATCGCCCACGGAAACAGAAACGCGATTTCAAGATCGAAGATAATAAAAAGAATGGAGATCAGGTAAAACCGCACATCGAATTTCGCCCGCGCATCCCCGAAGGGCGGAAAGCCGCATTCGTAAGCGGAGTTTTTTTCTGCATATGGCTTTTGTTTCGCCACGATAACCGAGGCCACGACCATCACTATCGCCAAACCCATGGCAATACCCAGAAAAACAATAATGGGGAAATATCCTGTCAGAAGCTGTGTGGCCATGTATAAAAGCCTTTCACGGTAAGCTGCGGAATCGCTACGCAACAATATTGCTTATTTGACGCAGCGCGTCAAATAACTTTATTGCTTGAAATATAAGAGTTTTTTGGCACAAAAGAAGACCTGTCCCGGACAGGGATCCCCCGGAAGAAATGGCGCGAGTGAAGGGACTTGAACCCTCGGCCTCATGCGTGACAGGCATGCGCTCTAACCAACTGAGCTACACCCGCGTGTGTCAACGTGGCCTCTGTTATGAAGGAGTTTTGTATTCGCGTCAATTATAAAATGATTTCATAAGTAAATAATAAAAACCATTAATTTCAATACTATTCCTGACGATCATATATCGCTGGAAATATTTTTTATGACAACTAAAATGTCCGGGGAGCGGTTTTCCCGTCCAAATGTGAATTTTCCCCACTCATCAGCTTCTTTGACTTCCGCCTCTAATTTATGCATAGTTCACAACAGACATTTGATGAGGTTCTTAATGCAGACTGCCCGCCATTCTTCCCTGAATTCGCAAAGCGGATTTTTCAAGTTTTGGGCTTTTATTACAGGGATCATGTTTGCTGCGCTTGCCTGGGTTCTGACTCAATTCGGCATGGGAGACCTGATGGTCGACAAGCAGACATGGAGCGTTGTTGCCAGCAAGGTCACCCAGCACCCGGCGAATATCCGGACACAGATAGGCCGCATGGTGCTTGAAGGCATGTCGCCGAATTCCATCGTTTTTACGGGCAGAACAGCGGAATTCAATTCGAAGGTATTCGAAACAGATGGCGGCGAGGCCGTTGACGCCGCCGTCCCTGGCGGCTGTGATGAAGCGAAGGGCGGCCCTGACGGCACGGTAAGAGGTGTCTGGGGATACAAAGACATCACTGATCCGGCGCTGGGGTACTACATCAAGGATGTCGGAACCAACACAAATGTTTCCGGACGCGAGGCCTTCGCCTATCTGCACGGTATTCCGCTGGCCGTATGCGAACAAATAAATAAAGGGTTTGGACTATCAGGTATCGAGGGGCAGAGCGACAAAATCGATTATGCGCTGAACGGCGGCAAGGGAGATTCGACCTATGACCCGACCGACAATGTTTTCACAGCCTACCCCGCGCACGCTTTTGCCTGCTTTGAAAATCCGGGCGGTTCGGGCACATATGACTACTATCACGCTCTGATCGAAAGATAGAGCGCTAATCCCCGCGCAGCTCCTTTATTGCACATTTTGAAATGTAAGCCATGTGGTGCTTAAACCAATAACGATGAGGCTGGTAATGGGAAGCACAAACACGAAGCTCTGCCTGAGGCCGAGCTTCCTGGCAATGACGATATATTTGGCGAAAATACTGCCGGTCAATGCCGCCACCACGGCTAAACAGGAGACCCATAAGCTCATGTTCCCCCCCTGTAGCATGGAAGTGCCCAGAGAGCCGAGAGCGGCCGCCGAACTGATCATTCCAGCCCCGAATGAGGCGAACACAGTGGCACCATCGCCCAGATAGAAAGTTACCATGTTCATGACAAAGATAAGCGCGGCGAATATCCCCGAGAATTTGAAAACGAAGCTTAATGGCAAAGGGCGTTCGCTGATGCTGAACTCCTGATCCTTTTCCTCCCCTTTCCTCGCTTGCTCGCGGATATTGAAGTAGACGTAGGCGCTGATACCGAAGAACAGCACCAGAGCCGAAGCCATGGGGAATATGAACGATTCAAACAGTTGTTCACCTATGACAAGCCTGAAAACGATTAGATCCTTCAAAATCGATCCGGTACTGGCGGAGATATAGCCCAGAAATATCTCGGGGGTGGTTAATTGCTGTTTGTGGCTGTCGCCCGGCTTGGGACGCAGGAGCAGGATGATTGTGGCCAGCGAGGAAACCAGTCCGCCGAAGAATGTCGCCAGCACCAGAGCATCCCGCCCCTTGATATATTTGGTAATAAAATAGGCCGAGAAGCTCATCAGGCTAACCATGGTCACGACCTTCCACAGCATCGCCATACTGATGTAGTTGTAGTGCATTTTGTAGGCACCCTCCACCATGGCTATCAAGGGGATCGGTATTTGCGCGTCGGCGGGAATCAGGGGGGTGATGCTGATGGCAATGGCAATAAGGATAGCGAAGTCGCCGATTTCACGATGGTCGATGGACTCGGCAAAAGTGTGAAACTGCGTCTTCATGCTGAGAAACAGCAAAACGACAAGCAGGATAGTGGCCAGCACCCAGAACTGGGCGTTGAAATTGGGCAGGCTGGCGATCAGAAAAGTGACCGGCATGACAATTATACTGGTCAGTCCGCCGGATTGTTTCGGCTTGGCGTTGATTTGCTCAAAGACGAAGGCGACCAGGGAGTATAATACGACAGTCCCGAAGGCGAGTATCCATACTACAGGCATTTCCGTGTAGAACAGGCTGGAGATAAACGCCAGCACGGCGATCAGCATATAGTCGCGGATGCCGCACAACCGGTAGTTTTTCTCACGGTTGCTGTACTGCCGTTCGATGCCGATGGCCAATCCGGAGATGATCGCCATGGCAAAGTTCATGCCGACAGAAATAATAGTGACGTTGTTCACAGGCATTGTTTACCACTCTCGATCAATATTTAATTACTCAAGGGCTAAATCCCACACTAAATGTATTTATAGCTGAATAGTAACCGCATTTAAAGGGTTCAATCGATCAATCATTGACGGTCATGGCAGCGCCGCTTATAACTATAATAGGATTCCTAATCCGGACTAAAGCCGGAAGCAGGTCAACGGGAAAAAATGACAGAACGCCTTCTCCGATTTGAAATTATCCGGCACGCCCTAAGTTTTTATCGCCGCCGGCTGTCGGTTCTCATTATATCCTCGGCGATGCTGGGGCTTATCGGGTATGCCTCCGACGAGACGGTCGGCCTGTTTTATGTGTCCCTCTTTGCCGCTGTCTTTATGGTGACATCCTTCCACACTTTATTTGGAGGGAAGTGTGCATTTTTTAACGTGGTTCTCGCCAACGTAATCACCACTTACCTGTGTCTTTTCGCCTTTTTTGTGGATAGCATTTTTCAGGGGCTGCCGCCTTTGTTGATTACGGCCGGATTTTTACTGCCCTTGTGCGCCTTTTTAGGCGGTGCGGTTTTTAAAAAGGCCGAAATTCAGGAAATCATCCAGTCCCAGGCGTACATCAAAGAAGCCAAATTTATCCGCTCTTTTCTGTGGCTGCTCCCGATCATTTTTATCGCGATCATAGCCTTTATCCTGCACCAGTCCCATGAGAATACGCCGCAACACCTGCAGATCTTCTTTTTAATGGAGATGTCGGCCATTTCTGCCGTCGTTTTTTTGGCAAGCCGGGATTTTACGCTGATGCTGGTGGATACCGGATTTCTCTTCAGCGACTTCTTTGCCAACAACGTGAGGCTCATCAAGCCTGTGTTTGCCTTTTTTATCTTCTACTCCATGAACATTATTACTTTTGCCGGTATCTACAAGCTCATCGAACGCATATCTCAAGTACACCATTTTTTGGTTCATGGCGAGTCCAGAGACCTGACGTTTATCGAGGCGGCGTATTTCTCCCTGGCCACCGTAAGTACGCTGGGCTACGGCGACATCGTTCCGGCCACGAATGCGCTTCGCTTTATCGTAGGTATTCAGACAATCTTCGGGACGCTGCTGTTATTTTTCGGCGTACATGCCATTCTGGGACACAGGCGGAGCGATTCTTCTCCGGAGTGAGCCGACCGCCTTAAAAAATGTTTTTACGACAGCAGCGATCGCGCCATGCGCAGGACTTCCTGCGGACCGGCATCGGAAGGCTGCCAGTTGGGTTGTTGCAGAACTTCCTTGGGAGATTTTCCTTCAAGCGGACGGCGCGCCCGGGCGAACCACATGCGTACGCCTTCCTGAGTATACGAGCCGGCTACGGCATCGACAACTTCGGCCAGTAATTGCAGGCGCGGCAGCGAGGGAGCACCGCCGACCAGTGATGTAATGGCTGTGCTCGAGAAGCCGGTGCGGGAGGCAATTCCGTTAAAATAATCCGCGATAGACGGCATGGAACCGCTTCTTTCATGAAAGAATGGTGGGCGCTGAGAGACTCGAACTCCCGACACCCTCGGTGTAAACGAGGTGCTCTACCAACTGAGCTAAGCGCCCTTCTCAAGGGTAGGCCAGAAACTATTCAATCTTCAGGGTTCTGTCAAGCCTCATAAAAGAAAGCGGCCAGTCCCCTAAAGGCCGGCCGCTTTCAAAAAAGTGAAATCAGCAAAAAACTACGCGTTTACAGACTCTTTCAGCTCTTTGCCGGCGGTGAACTTCACGCGGGTGGAGGCGGCGATTTTGATGGTTTCGCCGGTGCGCGGGTTACGGCCGGTGCCGGCTTTGCGGCGGGCGGTCTTGAAGGTGCCGAAGCCGACAAAACGGGCTTCACCGCCCTTTTTCAATTCAGTTTCGATGCCCTCAAAAGCCAGATCCACGATTTCAGTGAT
>JAHFPI010000044.1:0-5629 GCA_023266795.1 Rhodospirillales bacterium | reverse complement strand
GAAATCGATAAGTTCGTTCTTGTTCATGAGGAATCTCCTTCACAATAGGTTTCTGATTAGACGACGGAATTATAATGCCGTATCCAGACAGAATCTCAATGGTGAATCACGTCTTTTTGCTTGTTTTCCGCGGGTCTTGACGTAACATCAACAGCGGGTTTTTCCTCCACAGGTTCTGGCATTTTCAGCAGCGCCTGTTTCAACACCTCCGTGATAGTCATAACCGGAATAATCTCCAGTCCCTTTTTCACGTTATCGGGAATTTCCGCCAGATCCTTAATATTTTCTTTTGGAATCAAAACCTTGGTGATGCCGCCGCGCAGCGCCGCCAACAGTTTTTCTTTCAGGCCACCAATAGGCAAGGCATTACCCAGCAGGTCGACTTCTCCCGTCATGGCAATATCTTTGTGGACCGCGATACCTGTCAGCGCTGAAACGATTGAGGTTACCATAGCCAGACCTGCGGAAGGCCCGTCCTTCGGAGTAGCCCCCTCCGGCACGTGGATATGCACGCCGACCGACTCGAAAACATCCGATTTCAGCCCCAGCGCGTTGGCGCGTGACCGCACCAGCATCTCGGCAACCTGAATGGATTCCTTCATTACATCGCCCAGTTTGCCGGTCATGGTGACCTTGCCGCCGCCCTTCGCAGCGGGAACGGTAACGGCTTCAATCTGCAGCAACTCGCCGCCCACTTCCGTCCAGGCAAGACCGGTGACGCAGCCGACACGATCCAGCTCTTCCACCTGCCCGAAACGATAGCGCGGTACGCCGGCATATTTCTCGATATTCTTCGGCGTAATGGAGATCGTCTGTTTTTTGCCCAGCATGATTTCCCGGATCGCCTTGCGTCCCAGATTGGAAATCTCGCGCTCCAGATTACGCACGCCGGCTTCGCGGGTGTAGTAGCGGATCAGGTGGCGCAACGCGGCATCGCTGATTGCGAACTCGCCTTTTTTAAGGCCGTTCGCTTCCAGCTGCTTGTTGAGCAGGTGGCGCTTGGCGATTTCAACCTTCTCGTCTTCGGTATAGCCGGGAATACGGATGATCTCCATGCGGTCCATCAGGGGTCGCGGCACGTCCAGCGTATTGGCCGTGCAGATAAACATCACATCCGACAGGTTATAATCGACTTCGAGATAGTGGTCATTGAATGTATTGTTCTGTTCCGGATCCAGCACTTCCAGCAGCGCCGAGGAAGGATCACCCCGCCAGTCCTGCCCGAGCTTGTCGATCTCATCCAGCAGGAAAAGCGGATTGACCGTTTTGGCCTTTTTCATGCCATGGATGATCTTTCCGGGCATGGAGCCGATGTAGGTTTTCCGGTGGCCGCGAATTTCGGACTCATCGCGCACCCCGCCGAGAGACATCCGGACAAAGCTGCGGTTGGTAGCTCTGGCGATTGATTTTCCCAGCGAGGTCTTGCCGACGCCCGGCGGGCCGACGAGGCACAGGATAGGCCCCTTCACTTTATTGGCGCGCAGCTGCACCGCCAGATACTCGAGTATGCGCTCCTTGACCTTTTCAAGGCCGTAATGATCTTTTTCCAGCACCTGCTCGGCGAATTTCAGGTCCTTCAGGGTTTTGGAGCGCTTGCTCCACGGCACAGACACCATCCAGTCGAGGTAGTTGCGGACAACCGTCGCTTCCGCCGACATCGGACCCATCTGCCTGAGCTTTTTCAGCTCGGCCTGGCATTTGGCGTTGGCTTCCTTGCTCATGCGGGCTTTCTTGATTTTTTGTTCGAGCTCGCCCAGTTCGTCAACGCCGTCTTCACCCTCGTTGAGTTCCTTGTGAATGGCTTTCATCTGCTCGTTCAGGTAATACTCCCGCTGGGTCTTTTCCATCTGGCGCTTGACGCGGCCCCGGACGCGTTTTTCAACTTCCAGAACGCCGATCTCACCTTCCATGAACCCGAAGATCTGCTCCAGACGCTCGGCGACATCCGTTATCTCCAGAAGTTTCTGGCGGTCGGGGATCTTCAGCGAAAGATACGAGGCCACCGTATCCGCCAGCTTCTCCGGATTGTCGATCTGGCTGATGGAGGCGATAATTTCCGGCGGGATCTTTTTGTTCAGTTTCACGTACTGGTCAAACTGCGCGATGCAGGTGCGCATCAGCGCCGTCGTCGCCTCGCCGCTAACCGGTGACGGCTGTATAACCTCGGCGTAGCCCTCGAAATATTCGGATTTGTCGGTATAGGAAATGATCCTGACGCGGCGTAGCCCCTCAACCAGCACTTTCACCGTGCCGTCCGGCAGCTTCAGAAGCTGCAGAACCGTTCCAAGCGTACCGACATCGAACAGGTCTCCCGGCGTGGGGTCGTCCTGCTGGGGGGACTTCTGCGTCACCAGCACGATCTGCTTGCCCTCCTGCATCGCGCCTTCCAGCGCGCGCACGGACTTCTCCCGCCCGACGAACAACGGCACGATCATGTGCGGGAACACCACGATATCCCTTAAGGGCAATACCGGGTATTTGACGCCTGCTGTGACGGATGTTTCCTGCATTTTCTACCTTTCGCAATACACGCACATTTTACCATGTATATTGTGCGCCCTGAATCGTTTATTTTTTACAAAGATTGCGTTTTACGGAATTGGATATTACGTTTATTTCACTGCGCAGGCGCGCCGCGTAATTGCCGGAAAATGGAACTATTCGGTGAGTTATCAGGCCGCTTTCTTGTCGCCCGTGTCAAACGGCTGCCGCTCGACGATCTGGTCGATAATACCGAAAGTCTTGGCGTCCGCCGCTGACATAAAGCGGTCACGCTCCAGAGCTTCCTCGATCATCTTCAGCTTCTGGCCCGTGTGCTTCACGTAAATGTCGTTCAGCCGCTGACGCAGGCTCAGGATTTCCTTCGCCTGAATTTCGATGTCCGTCGCCTGACCCTGCGCGCCGCCGGAGGGCTGGTGCACCATGATCCGCGAATTGGGCAGGCTGTAGCGCTTGCCGGCAGCGCCGGCCGCCAGCAGCAGTGAACCCATCGAGCAGGCCTGACCGATGCATACCGTCGCCACATCCGGCTTGATATACTGCATGGTGTCGTACATGGCCAATCCCGACGTCACAACGCCGCCCGGCGAGTTGATGTAAATGTAGATGTCGCGCTTCGGGTTCTCCGACTCCAGAAACAGCAGCTGCGCGCAAACAAGGCTCGATACATAGTCGTTCACCTGACCGGAGAGGAAAATAATCCGCTCTTTCAGCAGGCGGGAATAAATATCGTATGAACGCTCACCCCGCGCCGTCTGTTCGACAACCATCGGTATCAGGGTATTCATTTGCTCCGGAATGTACGTCATAGGGTTCCCCTTGTTTATTCAAACCAAAAAAAGATGGCCGATCATTTCTGATCGACCATCTCATACTAGCAAGCTTGAAAGGTTAGTTTAAGAACTTTTTTAGGCAGGCGCAGTGCCTGAAGCTGTTTTCTTCTTCGCCGCCGAGGCCGGAGCCGCCTCATTGTCGTTGGAAACAGCCGTTGCCTTTGCTTCTGCAGCCTTCTCCTTCTGTTTAGCCTTTGTCCAGAATCTCGGGAACTGGGACAATGCCGTAACCAGTTCAGGGCGGAGTTTTGAAGCTTCCCCCATTCTGGAACTGACGTTGTTCAGCACGTTAATGATTCCCTGAGCAGTATCCGGCACTTGTCCTTCTCTCGCTTTCTGGAAGTCATCACGGATGGATTCTTTCTCATAAGCCGTTGCCTTTTTCGGGCTGTTTTTAACAACTTCATGAATAAAGCCCATCTTCAGAGCCTGATCGGCTGACAGCCATGTATCACGCTCCAGTGCCAGATCCCAGAACTCGTGGGTCAGGCCGATGTGACGAACATAGATGTCTTTCAGTTTTTCAAAGAGGCGTTCCGAGAAATCATTGCTGATGTCCAGATCCGATATCTTGCCTTCGCCGCCGCTGCCGAGGGAGTGAATCATCAGCAGGGAATTTTCGGTCATCATGCGATGGTCGCCGGCCGCCAGCAGGACGGAACCCATCGATGCCTGATAGCCGACGCCGATCGTCGTAATCGGTGACGAAACGAAACGCATCGTGTCATAGATAGCCAGACCCGCGATAACGGAACCGCCCGGAGAATTGATGTGCATTGTGATCGGCTCTTTCGGGTCAACGCCGGAAGCAGACGAGCTCAGATAGAGCAATGAAGCGCAGGCGATCTGCGCCATGGTGTCGTCAACTTGGCCTTCGAGCAGAATGATGCGCTGTTTCATCAGCAGGGAGAACAGGTCATAACCTGTCGTTCTGCCGGTAGAGGGGTCAACCTCGGTAACGGAGGGGATCGTACGCACGACGCCGCCTTCAGCTTTATCGCCGCCCGCAAAACCTGTGATTTTGCGCAGGGCTTCCATACCGGCCTGGTCGATGTAGTCGGCCAGATTGCCGCCTTCAGCCTGAGCGGCTTTCATGGCTTCAAAGTACTTCAACGCCTCGGGGCTGATGTATTGTACGTCAGAAACTTTATTATATTGGGCTTTCATCTTTCAGGTACCTTTCTTGCTTGCTTGTCGTTTTTGGTAGGCACACTCAGTAGTTATCACCGCTCGCTTTAGTCTTTGTCAGTGTCCGATCATTTTTTGCCGGACTTTTTCGATTCTTTCTTTTCGTCAGTTTCTTTTGAAACTTTTCCTTCAGACTTCTTTGCAGATTTCGCTTTCTTAGGCGCTTCCTGCTCCGTAGCCTTCGTTAATTCCTCAATAGTCACTTGGCGTATAACTATATTAGCTCTTTCCAGAACAAAGTCAACGACTTTATCCTCATAAATAGGCGCTTTTAATCCCTCGAGCGCGTTCTGATTTTTCTGATAAAATTCAAATACTTGACGCTCTTTTCCGGGGTAGCGGCGGGCTTCGTTAACGACGGCCTGCTGCAATTCCTGGCTGGTTACTTCTATTTTATTGATTCGTCCGACCTCGGCCAGAACGAGGCCCAGCTTGACCCGCCGTTCGGCGATTCCCTGATATTCCTCTTTTTCTTCCGGAGTGCCCTTGTCGTGGTCATGATCACAGGCGGGTCCGTGGACATGGCTGGGATCATCGGGATGAGCATGGCCCTTGAGCTGCTGCCAGATGCCGTGGAACTCGGCTTCGACCATGCCTGCCGGAACGGCAAAATCATGTTCCTCATCCAGCGCGTCCAGCAGATTGCGTTTGATGTTCATGCGCGCGACCTGGTCGTACTCGCTCTGGATCTGCTTCTCGATGGCTTCCTCAACTTTGGCCAGACTTTCAAAACCCAGCGATTTGGCAAAAGTATCGTCCAGCTTGGGCACAACCGGCGTACGCAGCTCTTTCACATCGACCTCGAAAACGGCGGCAACGCCGCGCAGCTGCTCCTGCCCGTAATCTTTCGGGAAGGTCACTTTCACAGTCTTGTGATCGCCCGCCTTGGTGCCGACGAGCTGGTCTTCGAAGGTATCGATAAAGCTTTTGGTGCCCAGCTCCAGCGAAAAGTCATTGCCCTTCATGCCGGGGAACGGCTTGCCGTCCACAGTGCCGTCAAAATCGATCACGACGATATCGCCTTTTTTGGCGGCGCGTTTTTCTTCGACTTTTTCCGAAGCTTTATTGCTGCCGGCGATACGCTCCAGCGTTTCCTTGACGGCTTTGGC
>JAHFPI010000209.1 GCA_023266795.1 Rhodospirillales bacterium | reverse complement strand
TTTATTTGGATTTCTTTGTTTTTGCCCGATATTGCTCCCACAAATCAGGGCGCTTGGCTTTGGTTACGACTTCGGATTCCGCCTGCCGCCATGCCGCGACTTTGCCGTGATGTCCGGAGGTTAGGACTTCCGGCACTGCCCGTTCCACCCCGTCAGGGCCTGTCCAGAGGGCAGGGCGGGTGTAATGCGGATACTCCAGAAGGCCGTTCTCGAAGCTCTCCTCATTATGAGTTTCCATATTACCAAGAACGTCAGGCAGGAGGCGCACGCAGGCATCAAGCAGAATCATCGCCGCCGGCTCGCCGCCGGACAGCACATAGTCGCCGATGCAGATTTCTTCAGCCTGATAAGCGTCAAGCAGGCGCTGATCAACACCTTCATAGCGCCCACAGAGGATGGTCAGCTGCGGCTCCTGTATCAGTTCACGCACCAGCGCCTGCGTCAGCGGCTTGCCGCGCGGGGTCATGTAAATGAAACGTCCGATGGGCTGATGGGCACGCAGCGCCTTGTCGAGCAGGTCCGGCTTCATCACCATGCCCGCGCCGCCGCCGAAAGGCGTATCGTCCACAGTTTTGTGATTGTCCTCTGCGTAGTCGCGCAGTTGAACGGTTTCGAGCGACCAAAGCCCTTTCTCCAGCGCTTTGCCGGCCAAACTCATCCCCAGCATCCCCGGAAACATCTCCGGGAAGAGGGTGAGGATTTTGATGTGGAATTTGGAAGGAATTGTCATGCGTTTACAATCTCATGCCTGAGGGAACAGTCAATTCATTTTGTTAATATTGACAAATTATGAAAACAATATAGATTGCTGCCAAAGGAAGATGCATCATGATTAGCGTCAACTATCCACGCGAAATAATGGCGAACGAGCTGCTGAAGCGCGGCCATGCCACGATGATAGAACTCCTGACGGCTTCCTTTGGCGAGTGGCCGCCCAAGGGGTTGGACATCAATCCCGACATACCGCACGACCAGCAGGTCGTTTTCAAGTCATTCCTGAAGAGAACCTTATCCAAAAAAAAGACCCCGCGCGGTCTGTTTTATGAAATGACTTGTGTATTCGGAAGGGCAAGCATTCGTGATGAACGGGTGATTTATATTAACGGGTTGTTATGCCGCATCCTGCCGGGGCTGTTGAAAAAATCCGATCTTGGTCATGTACTCAGCCATGAGACGCTGCACAGCCTGCAGGGGGATAATTTTTATCGTGCCGAGGAAATTTTCGGCAGGCAACAGGCCGAAAAGATTTGGCAGGAGCGGAACGACTCTACCAGCTTTGAAATAATGGCCGGATTGAATAATTATGATGGTCAGTTTCATAAAGGCCGGTTGAGAGCCGCCTTCAACAGGGTGGCAAATTTTTTCAAGGGCATTCCGGGGCTTCCATATTTGAAGAATGGCGGAGAGACGCAGGCGTTTTTCCATGAATCCCTGATGGAAGGTTACAGGCGGTGGGGAAAGATGCCGCAGAACCGTGACGACCTCTGGGCGGCGCTTGTCAACATGGGCCTTCAGCCGCCAGCGGAAATCAGTAAATATCTGGAAGCCCTGCCGGAAAATTCCGGCGCGCGCGATTTCATGAAAGGAAATATCTTCCACACCGTTGGAGCAAACAATCTTCAGGCCATCGCCGATTCCCTGTCCAAACAAGCAAGGGACATATTCTGGAGCATGACGCTGCCGGCGCTGTATTCCGACATGATCGAGATGTACGGCGACCGTCAGGGCCGCGAACGCTTCGGCTTCGGCGTCAATACCAAGGCGCTGATTCAGCAGGCGGCTTTTGGTTCAGAACCGAAAGGGCCGCCCTTGCCACCCGGCTAGATTGACATAATACCACAAAAATGGTATAAGTACTTATGGGGTCATAACGCTTATAGTCGGGGTTGTAATGTCTGTTGAGGGTTCAAAATTCCTGCCTCAATCTAAAGAAAGCGTTGCTATTGTAGATTATGCCCGCAACGATCCAAGATATTCAGAAGAACATGCCAGAGATACAACTCCCGCTTTAAGCCGCCATCCCCATTTTTTTGAAGACGTCCGGTTGTTGTCCCGTCATGCAGGGCTGTCCGAGCCTCCAGCCTTAGTGATAAAAAATGACGTTGTCGCTCAAAGCAGCATTAATGCTACTGCATTAAAAACAGCAAGCCGTGGAAATATCATAGAGATCAACTCACGCACTCTCCAAAAACTTGATCGCGAGGCATTGAAGGCCGTCCTTGGCCATGAGATTGCTCATCTGCTAGAGATAGAAAGATCGTCCCTTCGGTCTCAGGGGCTAATGGGCAAAGTGACAACTACTGCCGGGAGGATGGCAAAAAGAGCGGGGGCTTCTCTGAACGCAGCAAAGGCTTCATGGGAGAAGTCAAAAAATCCACTGCTGAAGGTGGCGGGCTTTATTCTTAAAGGTGGTGCGTATATGACCTCATCTATGATGCGGGATGGATTTTCTATGTACGCTAAAGGAATAGGGCTACTTTTGAGCCCGTTAACAAAATCAGGCATAAGGCATGCTGAAACAATGGCTGATCTTGAGGGAACCCTGATAACGGGAGATCCGGACTCGTTGATACGCGCCTTCCGCATCATGAAACAGGATAAGCTGGAGGAGCTGATCCCGGCAGCGAGAAAGGTTGGTGAATGGCGGCAGGACCACGGACCGTCCGGCGATCACCCGGCCTATTCGCAGCGCATCCGTGATTTAGAGAGGCTAAAAGGATCTCTTGGCGGCGAGCTCAGAGAGAGCCGGAACAGGCTGGATGAACTGCGCGGCACCATGAAACGGGATTTTACAGGGGCTTTTGGTCGCGCGCCCACCGCTCCGGCGGTCAATCCAGCAGTCCCGGCGGCACGATCACAGTCGCTTCGCGCTTCTCCAGGTCAACCGCAGGGACCACGGCCTTAGTGAAGGGCACATAGTAGCTCGCCCCTTTGACCGGCTTTATTTCCAGCAGGTCGCCGCTGCCGAAGTTTGCGACCTGAATAATTTTGCCGACGATAGAACCATCAGCGTCTTTTGCGGCAAGGCCGATCAGGTCAGCATGATAATAGGTGTTTTTATCTATTATCTTGGGGAGGCGCTCACGGGGAACGTATAGTTTTGTCCCGCGCAGTTTTTCAGCAGCATCGCGGTCTTTAACATCGTCCAGTGAGACCAGATAAATATTCTCGTGCGGCTGATAGGAAAGGAACTTAAATTCCCGTTTTCCCGAAGCATCGCAAAG
>JAHFPI010000208.1 GCA_023266795.1 Rhodospirillales bacterium | reverse complement strand
GTCCGCGCAGGTAACAACAGTCATACGCGACCGTATTTATCAGTCACAATACTACACAGGCGGCGGCGCGGCGGCTGTCACCAGCCAGATGTTTGTCCAGAATTTCAGCGACATCGATTCCAAGGAAGAAATCAAGCTGATGCACGCGAAACTGGTTGAGCTGGGCGGCCATCCGCCGGAACTCCCGTTTGATCTTAACAAGCGGCAACTCGGCCTCAACCGCCCCGCAGCGTAAATCTATACGCCGCGTCACCCCTGCGAAAGCAGGGGCCTAGTTGGTGCTTTGCCTTTTTTGCCGCAACATAAAAACACCAACTGGATCCCTGCTTTCGCAGGGACGACAACAGGTGTAGTATCCTAAATCAAACCTGCTGATCGATCTTTGACCCTTCGGGCGGGGCGTCGTTGCTCTTGGCGACGCCGACGCGGGCGGGGCGCAGCAGGCGGTCGTGAATCATGTAGCCCGGCTCGACAACCTGCAGGACGGTGCCGGGATTCCTGTCGGACGGTATCTCGAAAATAACCTCGTGCAGGTTGGGATCGAACTTCTGGTTGAGGGGATCGATCTTTTTAATGTTGTTTTTTTCAAAGACGCGCAGCAGGTCGCGCTCGGTGGCCTCGACGCCGGTATAAATCGTTTTAATCTGTTCGTTTTTTTCGGACTCTCCGGCGGGAACGGCATTCAGCGCGCGGCGCAGATTATCCGACACGGTCAGCATCTCGCGGGCGAAATTGGAAACGGCGAACTTGGCCGTATCCTGCCGTTCGCGCTCGAGGCGGCGGCGGGTGTTTTCCGTCTCGGCCAGCGCGCGCAGCATTTTGTCCGTGGCTTCAGCCAGTTTTTTGTCGAGCACGGCGATCTGCTGCAAAGCCTCTTCCAGCGTGGGCGCATCCGCATCCACATCCATATCAACCGCAGCAATATCCGGCGGCACATCATCGGCAGGATCATCCTGACGCTGGTCTTCAGTCATTACTGATACCTCAAGAAGGATTACGGCTTAACAACAACCCTGGCCGGACGAATGACGCGGCCATTCAATTCATAGCCTTTTTGCGCCACTTCCACAACAGTATCCGACTCCACATCCGCGTCGTCATTGGTGCTGACGGCTTCATGTTTCTCGGGATCGAAGGGCTGGCCTTTGGGGTCGATTGCCTTAATGCCGAATTTGTTGAATACGGCGGAAAGCTGGCCTAGGGTTTTTTCCATACCCTGCGCCAGTTTCTCGAACTTGGGATCGGCCGCGCGCTGCGCCGCCGGTATCGCGGCCAGACCGCGCTCCAAGTTATCCACGACGGGCAGGACTTCCTTGATGAATTTTTCCAGCGCGAAATCTTTTTGCTCGTCGACCTGTCTTTGCGTTCTGGCCAAAGCCGCCGCCGCTTCCACTTTCTGGGCCTCCAGCTGCGTTTGCAGCCGCAGTCTCTCCTGCTGCGACTCTCCCAGCCGGCCTGTTATGCGGATTTTGTCTTCGAGCAGCTCATCGCGCTGCTTCCTGATTTCTTCCGGCGTTTCTTCCTCGTCATCGAGATCGCCATAGAGCTCTTCGTCATGCTGTCTTTTACGGGCAGCCTCTTCCTCCGAAATCTCGGGTTTTTCGGGGGTGGGTTTATCGCCGGGACCAGGCGCTTTGCTCATGCTTCTCTCCATTAATGATTTTCATATTATTAAACAACGGGGTGGAATAAGTCAATATTTTTTTTGGAAAGCCGGACACGGCCTTACCCTATGATTTTACTGATCATTTGCGAGGTATAGTTGACGACCGGAATGATTCTGCCGTAGTTGAGACGGGTGGGGCCGATGACGCCGATGGCGCCAATCACCTTGGCCTCCTGATTCTTGTAGGGGGAGATCACCAGCGTGCAGCCGGAATGGCTGAACAACTTGTTTTCCGAGCCGATGAAAATTTTCACCCCGTCGGCCTGCGTGGTCGCCTGCAGCAGCTTGAGCATGGTCTCCTTGGCTTCCAGCGCATCGAACAGCTCGCGGATGCGGTCAAGATCCTCCAGCGCCGTCACATCCTCCAGCAGGTTGGCCTGGCCCTTGATGAAAAGATGCCCGCCGCTTTCCCGTGGCGCGAGGCTGGCGATGCCGGTGGAAACGACTTTGGCGGTCAGCGCGTCCAGCTGCGACTGGTGATTGAGCAGTTCCAGCTTGATCCGCACGGCGGCTTCCTGCAGGGTTTTGTCGGCGATGTGGGAGTTGAGGTAATTGGCGGCGCGCTGCAATGACGTGGCGGTGACTTCCGGCGGCACTTCCATCATGCGGTTTTCCACGGCGCCGCCGCTGGTGACCAGCACCGCCAAAGCGCGTCCCGGCGCCAATAGAACAAATTCTATCTGCTTGATCGGATTCTCCGTTTTGGGGGCGAACACCAGTCCGGCGCAGGAAGAAAGGCCGGATAAAAAGCTGCTGGTCTGCTCGAGAATGTCCGGCAGCGACTGGCCCTGGACATCGTGCATTTCCCGTTCGATTTTCTGGCGGTCGGCGGCGGGCAGGTCATTGACCTCCAGCAGCCCCTCGACAAATACCGTCAGCCCCGTATCCGTCGGCAGCCGTCCGGCGGAGGTGTGCGGCGAATACAGCAGCCCCAGCTCCTCCAACTCGACCATCGCGTGACGGATGGTGGCGGGAGACAGCTTCTGGCCCAGTTTCTGCGAAATAACCTTGGAGCCGACAGGCGCGCCGGTCTCGACATAAGCATCAATCACCAGCCGCAGAATCTGCCGGGTGCGTTCGTTCAGTTCGTTAATCATGGGGATTACTATATGGAGAAAAGGGCTGGAATATCAATAAATTCAGCGACGCTTTAACCATTGACATAATAATAAAAATTGCCTAGTATTCCGAATCTGTGCAATATGGCGTAGAGTAACCGAAGAATAACAGGACCTTGAGTAGATCAGCATGCCTCAAAAACCCGATTATTATGAAGTTTTAGGAGTCGCGAAAACGGCTTCCGTCGAAGAAATCAAGGCGGCCTATAAAAAGATCGCCATGAAGAGCCATCCCGACATGCTCCGCAACAAGACCGAGGCGGAAAAAGCGGCGGCGGGCGAAAAATTCCTGCTCGCCACGGAAGCAAACGAAATCCTCACCGACACCCGCAAACGCGTCACCTACGACAAGTACGGCCATCAGGGGCTGGATAATCTGGGCAGCGGCACTTCCACACAAACCTATAAGGAAGCCGCCGGCGAGACGACGACGCGCAAACCC
>JAHFPI010000207.1 GCA_023266795.1 Rhodospirillales bacterium | reverse complement strand
TGCGTGCCTGCTGATAGCGTTTTCATACATTTCCCGCGCCAGCGCCACGGTGGTTTTCGAGGTATGGCCGATCATCGCGATGTATATCACGCCGCTTCTCATCAAGAAAGGCTGGGACAGGATTTCGTCGCGCGACATGATCTTTTCCCTGCTGGCCTTTGTCGGCGTGGTTTTCCTGCTCTACCCTGAAGCGCAGAATCCCGATCTCTCCGGAATTCTCCCTCTCCGGAACTGGTATCACCTGCTGCTGCCGCTGCTCGGCGGGGTGTTTATGGCGGTGGCATCGGTGATGAAATCCCGCGTCTCATATAATCTGGAGAACAAGAACCATCCGGTGGCGTCCCTGCTGAAGGTGCAGGCGTTTTTCAGCGGCGGCGTTATCCTGCTGACGATTCCGTTCGTCCTGCTCTGGCCGGATAAACACAGCGTTTATAACTACCAGAGCATCATGGCGGTGCTGTTCATCGGGATTGTCACGCATACGCTGGGCAATGTTTCCTACACGATGGGAGTGCTGCGCGCCGCAAAACCAAATATCGTCGTGCTGTGGTATCTGATGCCGATTTTCGCCGTTGTCTGGCTGTGGCTGGCGGGAGAGACGGACATTACCGAGTACATTGTGCTGGGCTCCATCTTTATCGTTACCACCAACCTGATCATTACCGTGCGGGCGGAAAGGTCGCTGTCCTATACGGCCACGATGGTGGCGCTGCTGTTCTGCGGCGTATACACGTATTTTATCGACGGCCTGAACATGACCGACTACTACCAGGCGCTGTCCGTCCCGATCGTCTTTTACGTGATTCTGGTGGCCTTCATGATGGACCGGCTGATCCGTCGCGACCGGCTTGAAGAGGGGCTGGCGATCGAGATGGTCAATTACATCGACGAGCGCGCCGCAAAAATAGGCAAGGCCGCCAAGGACTACAGCGACCATATCATCGGGATGATCACCACCAATGACGCGGCGCTGGTGAACGGGCATTACAAGGCGGTGCGCAACGGCAAAAACGAGCATATCACCGGCATCCACAACCAGCTTGACCAGTTGGTGCTGTCTAAGGTGCAGGGCACCAGTTTCTCGGAAACGTTTATTTTATTTATCGTCGGCCTGCTGACGGTGGTGACCGCGACGGTTTATCGCCCCAATAATCTTATCGCCGACGGCTTCGCGATTATCCTGTCCCTGACCGTGGTGTTCATCTTTTTCACCATCCTCGACCTGTCGGACAAGCGGCGGCAGTTTTATCTGGAGCGTGATTTCAAAGGCGACCGGACGGTCTCCGCGCAGATCACCCGCGATCTGCTCAGCGAGCGCGTGATTTCGGCGCTTCTCATATTGATGATCCTTGCCGCTCTGCTCGGCCTGTTGTGGATGAAGCGTTCCCTTATGCCATGAGGGCAGGGGGGTTATAAAACATTCGTCCGCCCCGTCTCAAGGCCGCGCCAGTTTTTTAGCACCGGCAGCGCCAGCGGGCGCATGGCGTCCAGCACGGCGGAATCCGCGAGTTTGTGTTTTTCGAACAATCCGTAAAGCGCGGCCTGTCCGGCGCGGGCGGCGCCGTCCTCGGTTTTGAGGGCGAGGACGGTGTCGTGTTCCGGCAGGATGGCGATATAGGTGCCCTCGGCGCCGGTTTTGGAAACGATTTTGCCCTGCGCTGCGCGCATCAGGACGGTATCAAGCCGCCCTTCCGTGCCGCCGACAAGGTCGGGATGCCGCGCCATTGCCTGAAAAATGCGCCGGCAGGCGTCGCCGCGTTTGCCCGAGGGGCTGTTCTGCTGCTGCATGAAGGCAGAAAAACCGCGCGCCAGATTTTCCAGCGGCATGGCGGGATTGGGCGCAGAGCAGCCATCGATGCCGCAGCAGGCGGGCGTGAGCTTTGCGCCGCACATTTCCGTCAGCGTGGACAGGATCATCTGCTGCACGGGATGTTCCGGATTGGTGTAACCAACGATGGGCGCTTTCAGGAACAGGGCCAGCGTCAGCATGCCGGTATGCTTGCCGGAGCAATTGTTATGCAGCGCGGAGAAGGGCAGCTGACAGGGAGCGCCGTAGGGGGCATGGCCGCCGCATTCCAGCGCCGTTTCGTCAAGCCCGAGGCGCGCCAGCCAGCTTTTGACGGGGACGGTGTGTATGGCCTCCCCGTTGTGTGAGGCGGAGGCGAGGGCGATTTCATTCTCGCTGACGGCAAAGGCATCGGCGGCGCCGGATTCCAGCAGGGCGATCGTCTGCAGCGGCTTCAGGGACGAGCGCGGGAAGGTCAGACGTTGCGCGTCGCCGTAGACCGCCTTTATATTTCCCCGCCCGTCCATCAGGACGGCATTGACGCGATGACGGCTTTCAACGGCGGAGCCTCGGGTGACGTCAACAGTCAGGGGGGGATTGTGGGTCATTTGTTCTGGGAGGCGGCTTTCTCGATGGATTGCCCGCCCTGCCGGATGTCGGCGCCGATGCCCTGGATGGTATTGCAGGCGGCCGTCATGGCGGTTAGTAGCAGGGCGAGGGTTGCGAGAGCAAAACGGTTCATATTTATGTCCTTTCGGCTATTTGAAGAGGGGCGGATATTGACGGGTCATCGTACTATGCCCCTTTCCGTTTAGAAATACCCTGAAAGGCGGTTTTTGATAAAAATTCAGCCGCCAAGGTCATTGGCGGCTGAATTTGTTGCAGTGATTCTGGCTATTTTTTTTTATTGTTGCTCGTTGCAGGGTTTGCCCTGGAGGAAGGCCGTTGCGCAGGCAAAGTCGTCTGACGTGCCACCGGCACCGGCGTTACCGCCAGCCGCAGGTTCGATATTCGCCAGATCCTCTGCGCTACCGCCACCGGCTGCCGGCTCGATATTCGCCAGGCCGTTTGCGCTGCCTCCGTTGCCGCCCGAGCCACCGATGCTGATATCAGTTCCGAGTGTCTGGGTTTCAAATGGCTCGAACGGAGAGTCATGATCGATGACATTATTGGCGACGGAAATTACCGGCCGTCCCAGAGCATCAATCTCGACCGTTGGGCCTAGATTGGGCTGGGGATCAATGGTCAGGATTCCATCGACATAAGTGATGTCGTAGTTACCGAAGCCTTCGCCCTCGGAGAATCTGAAGGACTGTTCGCCTTCTCCCTGGTAATTGCTCGAAAACAGTCCGCCCGGAGTGATCGTGTAGTTTCCGGCGTTGACTGCGCCCTGCGAAGAGCCGCCGTAGGTCAGTTCACCGGACAGCACAGACTCATCTTCGCCAGCGACGAAACCGTCATAGGTGACGCC
>JAHFPI010000206.1 GCA_023266795.1 Rhodospirillales bacterium | reverse complement strand
GCTTTTATCTGGTGTACTGGATAGCGGAGCGGGTGATCGCCGACCTGCGCAAAAAAATCTACCGGCATATACTGGATCTCGACCCCGCCTATTTCGAAACGCACAAGACCGGCGAACAGGTCTCCCGCATCAATACCGACACGACTGTCCTGCAAATGGTGGTGACGACCAACCTGCCGATGGCCATACGCCATGTGCTGACCATGGCGGGCGGCATCATTATGCTCTTCATCGTCAGCCCGGCGATGACGGGGATGGTGCTGGGCGTTGTGCCGGTGATCATGGTGCCGATCATTTATTTCGGCCGCAAGGTGCGCGCCCGCTCGCGCGACACGCAGGGCATGATCGGCGAAGTCGGCGCCTTCAGCCACGAAACCATCCAGGGGATGCAGACGATTCAGTCCTTTGGCTATGAGGCAACGGCGCTGAAAAAGTTTTCCGCGCTGGCCGATGAAGTCTTCCTGACCGCGCTGAAATATATCAAGGTGCGCGCCTTCCTGACCGCTTTCGTCATTTCCATGGTTTTCACCGCCATCGGCTTCGTGCTGTGCATGGGCGGGCACAGGGTGCTGAGCGGGCAGATCACCGCCGGCGACCTGTCGGCGTTTATCTTTTATTCCGTGACCACGGCGGGCGCAGTCGGCGCTTTGAGCGAAGCGATGACCGCCTTCAATCAGGCCATCGGCGCGGCGGACCGTATCGTCAGTTTGCTGTCGCAACAGCCGGGACTGAAGGGCACCGCCTCCACCGCCGTATTGCCGCCGAACATCGCGGGAAAAATCGCCTTCAATCATGTGACCTTCCATTATCCGACGCGTCCGGAACAGGCGGCGCTGAGCGACATCTCTTTCTCTATTAATGCCGGCGAGGTCGTGGCGCTGGTCGGGCCGAGCGGCGGCGGGAAGACGACGATCTTCCAGCTTTTGCAGCGGTTCTACGACCCCTCCTCCGGAAAAATCGCCATCGACGGCTTTGACGTCACGGCCTATAACGCGCAGGACATCCGCCGCACTATGGGCGTCGTTTCACAGGATCCGGCGATGTTTTCAATTTCCGTCGCCGACAATATCCGCGTCGGCAGGCCGGAAGCTTCCGATGACGAGGTGCGCCGCGCGGCGGAGATGGCGCAGGCGCATGAATTTATCGCGGCGCTGCCGCAGGGCTATGACACGCTGGTCGGCGAACGGGGCAGCCGCCTGTCGGGCGGGCAGAAACAGCGCATCGCCATCGCCCGCGCGCTGCTGAAAAATCCGCCACTGCTGCTGCTCGACGAAGCCACCTCGGCGCTCGATTCATCCAACGAACAGGCCGTAATGCTGGCGCTCAAGCGCCTGATGCAGGGCCGCACCACCATCGTCATCGCCCATCGCCTGTCCACGGTGCAGAACGCCGATAAAATCATCGTGCTGGATCAGGGATGCATCGTGGCGGAGGGCACGCATGACAAACTCTACGGCAAGGACAGCCTCTATACCCACCTCGCCGGCCTGCAGATGCAGGAAAAGGCCAAGGCGGGTTAGCAGTCTGCTGAAAAACTCAAAATTGTCATTCTGAGGGAGCGTAGCGACCGAAGAATCTCCTTTGTTTTCAGGTATCCAGAGATTCTTCGCTGTGCTCAGAATGACAAAAACAGGGGTTTTTCAGCAGACTGTTAGACCGCTATCGCGGCGCTCTGGGCTTTGCCGAATAAATCGTATTCATCCGATTTGGTGATTTTGACATTGACGATGTCGCCCTGCTTCAGTCCTTTACCGGTCACATGCACCGTGCCGTCGATCTCCGGCGCGTCGGCGCTGGAGCGGCCGATATAACCGTTTTCGGTCAGCTCATCGATAATCACCGGCAGAGTCCGACCGACTTTGGCTTTCAATTTGGCGGTGCTGATGGCCTGCTGCACCTGCATGAAGCGGTGCCAGCGCTCTTCCTTGACTTCCTCAGGGACGGCTGGCTGGATTTCGTTCGCTTTGGCGCCGCCAACGGCTTCATATTTGAAACAGCCGACGCGGTCGAGCTGCGCCTCTTTCATCCAGTCGAGCAGGAATTCAAAATCCGCATCGGTCTCGCCGGGAAAACCGACGATGAAAGTGGAGCGGATGGTCAGGTCGGGACACATCCTGCGCCAGTCATGAATACGCTCCAGCGTTTTTTCCTGATGGGCAGGACGGCGCATATTCTTTAACACATTCGGGCTGGCGTGCTGGAAGGGGATGTCGATATAGGGCAGCACCTTGCCTTCGTTCATCAGGCCGAATACTTCATCGACGTGCGGATAGGGATAAACGTAGTGCAGGCGCACCCATGCACCCAGCTCGCCCAACTCGCGGCAGAGGTCGATGAATTTGGTGCGGATGGTGCGGTTCTTCCACGGATAGGCCTGATATTTCATGTCGATGCCGTAAGCGGAGGTGTCCTGCGAAATAACCAGAATTTCCTTCACGCCCGCTTTGACCAGGCGTTCGGCTTCGGCCAGCACCTGAATGATCGGGCGGCTGACGAGATCGCCGCGCAGTTTCGGGATGATGCAGAAGGTGCAGCGGTTGTTGCAACCTTCGGAAATTTTCAGGTAAGCGTAATGGCGAGGCGTCAGCTTGATGCCCTGCGGCGGCACCAGGTCCACATAGGGATCATGTATCGGCGGCGCGGCGTCATGCACGGCGGACACCACCGCTTCATATTGATGCGGCCCGGTAACGGCCAGCACTTTCGGATAGGCTTTCATGATGGTTTCCGGTTCGGCGCCCATGCAGCCGGTGACGATAACCTTGCCGTTAGCATCCATCGCCTCGCCGATCGCCTCAAGCGATTCTTTCTTGGCGCTGTCGAGGAAGCCGCAGGTGTTGACGATCACCACATCCGCGCCCTCATAGGACGGGGAGAGCTGATAGCCCTCCGACCTTAATTGCGTGAGAATCCGCTCGGAATCGACCAGCGCCTTGGGGCAGCCCAAGCTGACCACGCCGACAGTCGGCGCGGTTTCTTCCCTCGTGTTGGTTTTCTTTTTGACGGTCATCGGACTCCCTCTTTATTCGGAAGGAGACAGTCATAAGGCCTTTTACAAGTTATGTAAAGATTTTTATTGTGCGAAACCGGCCTTTTTGCTAATAACAGCCGATGAATAAACCTTTGCCGAAAAAAGATCCGCTGGCCGAAGTCATGGAACGCTATGCCGTGGCCGTGACGGACGAGGTGATGGAAACCATCAACCCCGATGATTCGGCCGATCCGGTGGCGCGCCAGTATCTGCCCTCCGCCGAAGAACTGAAA
>JAHFPI010000043.1 GCA_023266795.1 Rhodospirillales bacterium | reverse complement strand
GGCGGAAGAACGGGAGGAAGCGGCGCGGCAATATCTGGCCAAACCCGCCTTCGCGCTGAAAGACCGCGACCAGAAGCAGACGCTGCAGCAGGTGCTGGCCGTGCTCAACGATCCTGAATTCGGCGCGCTGTTCGGCCCCAATTCGCGGCCCGAAGTCTCGATCAGCGGCCTGATCGAGAAGGACGGCCAAAAGCAGATGATCAACGCCCAGATCGACCGGCTGGTGGTGGAAGACAAGACGGTAATGATCATCGACTACAAGAACAGCCGCCATGTGCCGAAAGACCTGTCGGAAGTGTCGATGGATTATATCGTGCAGATGGCGGCCTATAAAATGGTGGTGCAGCAGATCTATCCGGACAAGGAGATCAAATGCGCGCTGCTTTATACGCGGGAAGCGGCGCTGCGGCCGCTGCCGGTGGAAGCGCTGGCGCAGGCGCTCGAAAAAGTGTCCCTGAAAACCCACGCGCCGAAAAAGCAGACCGAGCCGAAGGTTTAGGATTCAGCCATTTTTCATCATCTCCAGCGCGCCCTGCAAAATCAACTGGGCGGCGAGCTTGTCGATGACCTTGTCGCGCTGCTTGCGGGAGAGGCGGGCGTTTTCGTTGAGGAAGTCGTCCACCGCGTAGGTCGAGAGCCGTTCGTCAAAAAAGGCGATCGGCGGCTCGAAGCCGAAGGCCGCCTGCACTTTTATCAGGTTGTCCGCAAAGTGCCGGACCGAATCGACTCGCGGCCCTTCCGTGCCGTCGGCGTTGAGCGGCAATCCTATGACAAACCCGCCGACGCCGTATTCCTTGCAGATGGCCGCCAGCGTCTGCACATCCTGCGTGAATTTGCTGAAATTGATCGTCTGCAAAGGGGTGGCGATGGTCAGGTCGGGGTTGGAAAGCGCCAGCCCCCATGTTTTCGTGCCGTGATCAATGCCGATCAGGCGTTTTCCCTTGGGAAGGGCGATTCTCAGTTCTTTTAAAGTCAGAATAGCCATGTTAATCTTTACGCCTGTTTATCTGTCATAACCATTGTTAGACGGCAAGGAAGCCTATGTCCATTGATAAAAACACAGTCAGGAAAGTCGCCCGGCTCGCCCGCATCCGCACCACCGACGCGGAGACGGAAGTATTGGCCGGGGAAATGAACAATATCCTCAAGATGATCGAGCAGCTCAACGCGGTCAAGACCGACGGCGTCGAGCCGATGACCAGCGTGATCGAAATGCAGATGCCGGAGCGCGAGGATAAAGTGACCGACGGCGGCATTCCCGAAAAAATCCTCGCCAACGCGCCGGAACATACGGCCGGATTCTTTGTCGTGCCGAAGGTGGTGGAATAACATGAAAAATTTAACGAATCTGACCATCAAGGACGCCCTTGCCGCCCTGAAGAAAAAAGAATTCACCGCCACGGAGCTGACCGAGGCGCATATCAAGGCGACCGAAGCGGCGCGGCACCTGAATTGCTACATCACCGAGACTTTCGACATCGCTCGCAAACAGGCGAAAGAGAGCGATGCCCGCTATGCCAAGGGCGCGGCGGGGCTGATCGACGGCATTCCGATTGCGATGAAAGACCTGTACTGCACCGAAGGCGTGCAGACGACGGCGGGCAGCAAAATCCTCAAGGGGTTCAAGCCGCCCTATGAATCGACCGTTTCCGGCAACATGTTCCGCGACGGTGCGGTGATGCTGGGCAAGTCCAACCTCGATGAATTCGCGATGGGCTCTTCCAATACCACCAGCGCCTACGGTAACGTCATCAATCCGTGGCAGCGCAAAGGCGATAACAAACCGCTGGTTCCCGGCGGCTCTTCCGGCGGTTCGGCTGCGGCCGTGGCGGCGCGGATTGCGCTGGGCGCGACGGGGACGGATACCGGCGGCTCGATCCGCCAGCCGGCGGCGTTCTGCGGCATCACCGGCATCAAGCCGACCTATGGCCGCTGCTCGCGTTTTGGCATTGTCGCCTTTGCTTCGTCGCTGGATCAGGCGGGGCCGTTTGCCCGCAGCGTCGAGGATTGCGCGCTGCTGCTGCAATCGATGGCCGGGTTCGACCCGAAAGATTCCACTTCCGTCAACCGCGCGGTGCCGGACTATACAAAATCCATCGGCCAGAGCGTTAAAGGCCTGAAAGTCGGCGTGCCGAAGGAATACCGCGTCGACGGCACCAATCCCGAAATCCTGCAACTATGGGAGAAGGGCGTACAGATGTTGAAGGATGCGGGGGCGGAGATTATCGACGTCTCGCTGCCGCACACCCAGTATGCGCTGCAGACCTATTACGTGATCGCCCCGGCGGAATGCTCCTCCAACCTCGCGCGCTATGACGGCGTGCGTTTCGGCCTGCGCGTCGAGGGCGAGAACCTGATTGATATGTACGAAAAAACCCGCGCCGAAGGTTTCGGCAAGGAAGTCAAGCGCCGCATACTGATCGGCACTTATGTGCTCTCCGCCGGTTATTACGACGCCTATTACAACAAGGCGCGCCGCGTGCGCAAGCTGATCTGGCAGGATTTCATCGAGGCCTACAAAAAATGCGACGTGCTGCTGACGCCGACCGCGCCGACGGCTGCCTTTGCCATCGGCGAAAAAATGCAGGATCCGGTGACGATGTACCTCAACGACATTTTCACCGTTCCGGCCTCGATGGCGGGGATGCCGGGAATTTCGCTGCCGGCGGGGCTGAGCGCCGACGGCCTGCCGCTGGGCCTGCAACTGCTCGGCAAGCCGTTCGACGAGGAAACCGTTTTCAAAGCCGCGCATGCGCTGGAGAAGGCGGTCAATTTCACCGCCCTGCCGCAATTGCTCCTGAGCAAAGCGGCGTAGGGGGAAAACATGGCACACGCACTTTTAAAAGGCGAAACAGGCGAATGGGAAATGGTCATCGGGCTGGAAGTCCACGCCCAGGTGCTCACCAAATCGAAACTTTTCTCCGGCGCTTCGGCGGATTTCGGCGCGGCGCCCAATGCGCAGGTATCGCCCGTCGATGCCGGCATGCCGGGGATGCTGCCGGTCATCAACAAGCTGTGCGTCGAGCACGCCGTCAGGACGGGGCTGGGGATCAATGCCGCCATCAACCTGTACTCGGTGTTCGAGCGCAAGAATTATTTTTATCCCGACCTGCCGCAGGGCTACCAGATTTCGCAGTACGCCCACCCGATCGTCGGCAACGGCTTTATCGAGATCGACCTGCAGGACGGCTCATCCAAGGTCGTCGGCATCGAGCGGCTGCATCTGGAGCAGGACGCGGGCAAGTCGCTGCACGACCAGCACCCCTCCAAGAGCTATGTCGACCTGAACCGCTCCGGCAATCCGCTGATGGAGATTGTTTCCAAGCCGGAAATGAATTCCGCAGAGGAGGCCGCCGCCTATGTGACCAAGCTTCGCGCCATCCTGCGTTATCTCGGCACCTGCGACGGCAACATGGACGAAGGCTCGATGCGCTGCGACGTGAATGTTTCGGTGCGCCGTCCGGGAGAAGAGCTCGGCACGCGCTGCGAGATCAAGAACGTCAATTCCATCCGCTTCGTCAGTCAGGCGATCGAATACGAAGCGCGCCGCCAGATCGAGGTGATTGAGGGCGGCGGCAAGATCACGCAGGAAACGCGCCTGTTCGACACCAAGGCCGGCACCACGCGCACCATGCGCTCCAAGGAAGACGCGCACGACTACCGCTATTTCCCCGACCCCGACCTGCTGCCGCTGAAGCTGGAGCAGAAATTTGTCGATGATATTAAAAAATCGCTGCCGGAGCTGCCGGACGCGAAGAAAAAACGGCTCATCGCCTCGGGGCTTTCGCCTTATGATGCGAGCGTGCTGGTGGCCGACAAGGAGCGCGTGGACTTCTTCGAGAAAGTCGCCAACAACAACGATGCGAAACTGGCCGCCAACTGGGTCACGACGGAGCTGACGGGCGCGCTCAACAAGGCGGAGAAAGAGCTGTCGCAAAGCCCCGTTTCCGCCGTGCAGCTGGGCGAGCTCATCGCGCTTATTTCCAACGATACGATCTCGGGGAAAATAGCCAAGGAAGTTTTCGCCGAGATGTTCGCCACCGGCAAAAACGCGGCGGCAATCGTCGAGTCCAAGGGGCTGAAACAGGTCACCGACAGCGGCGCGATCGAGAAAATCGTCGATGAAGTCCTGCGGGAAAATCCTGACAAGATCGCGGAATACCGTTCCGGCAAGGACAAGCTGTTCGGCTTTTTCGTCGGCCAAGTGCTCAAAAAATCCGGCGGCAAGGCCAACCCCGGCATGGTCAACGATCTGCTGAAAAGCAAGCTGAACCAGCAATGAGCAAACTGATCGTTTTCGACGTCGACGGCACCATTCTGGATTCCTACGGCATATACGAGAAGGTGCTGGCGGAGTATTCGCGCGACAACGGCCTGCCGCAGCCGCGCATAGAATCCATCCGCCACGGCTACGGCAATCCGCTCGAGCATGATTTCGGCTGGGGCGTCAGCCGCGAGGAGCAGGTCCGGCATCTGAACGCCTCTTTCAACCTCAACGATAAATATACGCTGACGGGTGCGCCGCATTACACGCCGGGGCTGTTTGCCGGCGTCGAGGATTCGCTGGTTCACCTGAAGGATCTCGGCCACACGCTGGCGCTCATCACCTCAAAACCGGAGACGCCGCTGCTGCACTTGCTCGACCATCACGGTGTCCGCAATCTTTTTTCCGCCCATCGCACGATGGATGATATTGAACGCCGCAACGAGCGCGAGAAGCCGGAACCGGACATGCTGCACAGCGTGATGCAGGAGCTGGAGTTCGCGCCGGCGGAGACCGTCATGGTCGGCGACACAACAATGGACATCCGCATGGGGCGCTCGGCGGCCGCGCATACCATCGGCGTCACCTGGGGCATGCACCCGAAAGAACATTTGCTGGACGCAGGCGCGCATCACATCGTTGACGCGGCCTTCGGCAACGTGGTGCCGGTGATTAAGCAGATCTTTGTTTGATTAGAGCCCAGGTTTCGGCGCTTTGGGTGCGGCGGCAATTATTTTGTAGTTCGAAAAATAATCCCACAGGTCAGGCATCCGTTTCGTGGGGTCCAGATCCTGCCGTACTTCCTCAATTCTTCCGCAGGGCGGAAGTTTTTTGACGCGCTCAAGAAATTCTTTGGAACATTCCAGCATAACGGAGATGGCGCCGCCCATCAGGTCGTCTTCCAGGCCATGAAAAAAGACAGGCTCTCCGGTGCTTTTGGAAAGGGAGGCGATAAGTTTGCCCAGTTCGTCGCGTCTGTTGACAAGCGCTTCCAGGCTGCAACGGTTCGATGCGCTTGCTGATTCGAAGTCGGGGAATATTTCATACACTTTGCTGGCCGGAATCTTTTTGCCCTGATGTTGGCTGAGTTGCTTGGCTGCATCAAGCACACGCTCAAGGGCATCCTGGCTATCCACGTCGGATTTTTGCGGGCCTTTTTTTGAAGGGGCATTATTAGAGTTAAAATGATGTGTCACTTTTTTTAAAGCCTGGGCAAATTTCGAAGTCATTTGAGCCTCTATTTAAGGTGTTTAAAGTACGTATCATGTTGCAGAGCGCAGTTACAGCCTGATTAAGGCTGGGGCGTGCCCCTGCGGCGGGAGGTGATGGCGGGGCTGCCGGTGAAGTAAGACCACAGTTTCGCCGATCTTTGCGTCGCGATGTGCGGGCTGTTTTCGTAGCTTCTGCCGAAGCCGGGCAGCCGCTTGAAAAGCTCCAGCACCGAATCGGAACATTCCAGCAGGATCACCGGAGCGCCACCGACAGCGCCGGTATAGTCATGAAAAAAGATGGGCGCATTGATGCTCTTGGCGAGGGCGCCGATCGCTTTGCCCAGCGCATCCCGTTTGGCGAGGGTTTCCGCCAGATTGTCGCTGAATTCGGGTTCAATAACATGGACTTTATGAGCCGCCATTGAAGGACACTCCTTTAATGAATATAATAAATTAATGACATAATAAATAGACCGAGTCCCGATCATTGTCAATACGGTAATATATCCCTAATATAGGCATGAAAAATAAGGATTTTAGGTGCGGCGCAGGCCGTTATTCCTTTAAGTTAAGACCATGACGCAAAGCTACGACATCATCATTTTCGGCGGCGGTATTGCGGGGTTGTTTATCGCCAACCGCCTGCAACGCGCCGGTTATAACCTGTTGCTGATCGAAAAAGACAGCCTCGGCGGGGTACAGACGCTGGCGTCGCAGGGGATGATTCACGGCGGGCAGAAATATACCCTGCAGGGCAGGGTGACGACGGCGGCCTCCTCCATCGCCGCCATGCCGGAGCGGTGGGACGCCTGTTTCGAAGGCGTGGGCGAGGTCGATCTTTCCGGCGTGAAATTCCTCAGCGAGACGCAGGTGATGTTCCCGGCCGGCTCCCTTCTTTCCGCGATGACGGTCTTTGCCGCCGCCAAGACGGTGAACGGCAAAACACGCAAACTGCCGCGCAAATTTTTCCCCGATGTCCTGCGGCGCGGGCCGGTTTACGAGATGCAGGAAAAAGTACTGGAGGTGAAATCCCTGATCGCCGCGCTGGCTAAAAATTTACAGGGGCGGATTTTAAAGGGCGCGCCGCAGGAAATTTTGCCGGACGGTCAGGTGGCCGTGGCGGGGATTGCCTTGCAGGCGCAGGTGATTATCTTTACCGCCGGAACTGGCAATGAAATGGCGCTGAAGATGCTGCGGGTGCCGGAGCTTCTTACCCAGCGCCGCCCGCTGCGGCAGATCATGGTCAGGCCGATGCCGCAGGCGCTCTACGGCCACGGCATCGTCGGCGCGCCCAAACCGCGCGTGACCGTCACCAGCCATCCGGATGGCACAGGCGGGTATGTCTGGTATCTTGGCGGCAACATCGCGGAGCAAAGCGCGCCGCTGTCAAAGGACGAAGCGCTGCACTTCGCCAAAAAGGAAATGCAGGAGATATTCCCGGCCATTGACTGGTCGCAGAAGGAATGGGCGAGCTGGTACGGCGACCGCGCCGAGCCACTGGATTCAGAAGGACGCTTGCCGTCGGGACCCTGCATTCAGCAGCGCGGAAAAGTGCTGATCGCCTGGCCGGCGAAGCTGACGTTTGTCCCGGCGCTGGCCGACAATATATTCAGCTGGCTGAAGAAAAGCGGCATCCAGCCGTCTCCCGTCACGCCGCCGCCGGATCTGCCCGCAGCGGACATCGGGCTTTACCCCTGGGAGGAGGCTTCATGGCAGCGTCTTTAGACAAAGTCCTGCACCGCCGTTTTTCCTCGACCGGCAGCAGCGTCAGCGTCCTCGGGCTGGGCACGGTCAAGTTCGGGCGCAATCAGGGCGTCAAATATCCGGACGGGGAGGGCGCGCCGCTGCCCACCGATGCCGAAATCTCCTCGCTGCTTGACCTGTGCCGCGAGAACGGCATCAACCTTCTCGACACCGCCCCCGCCTACGGCACCTCCGAGGAAAGGCTCGGGGCGCTGCTCGGCGCGCGCCGCAGGGATTTTTTTATTATCAGCAAAACCGGCGAGGAATTCACCGAGGGGAAATCCGTCCATGATTTCTCCGCCGCCCATACGCTGCTGAGCGTGGACCGCAGCCTGCAGCGCCTCAAAACGAATTATCTCGACTGCGTGCTGGTTCATGCCGGCCGGAACGACCTTGAGATCATCAACAACACCCCTGTGCTGGAGACGCTGGCGCTGCTCAAGGAGCAGGGAAAAATCCTCAGCATCGGCGTTTCGACGTATACGGTCGCGGGCGGACGCCGCGCGGTGGAGCTGACGGACGCGGTGATGGTCGCCTACAATAAGAACTACCGCGACGAAAAAGCGGTGATCGACTATGCCCATGAGCAGGGCAAGGCGGTGCTGGTTAAAAAGGGCCTTGCCTCGGGACATGTGAATACGCTGGGCGGGCTGAAGGAAAATATCCGCTTTATTCTGGAGACTCCGGGCGTCACCAGCCTTGTTTTCGGCAGCGTTTCCGCCGTCAATATCCTGAATAACGTGCGGGCGGCGCGGAATATTCAATAAATCTTTGTCAACCGCCGAAAAAAGTGGTTGTATACGGTATGTTTTCACTGAAACGCAATCGCAAAACAAAAATTGTCGCGACACTGGGGCCGGCGTCGTCCACGCCGCAGATGGTGCGCAGCCTGTTCGAGGCCGGCGCGGACGTTTTCCGCCTGAACTTCAGCCACGGCACGCATGAGGATCACCGGAAGCGCCTGCAGATCGTCCGCGCGCTGGAAAAAGAACTGAACCGCCCGATCGGTGTCTTCGCCGACATGCAGGGGCCGAAGCTGCGCCTTGGCACTTTCAAGGCCGGTGAAATCAACATCGAAAAAGGCATGCGCTTCACGCTCGATTCAAATCCGGCGGCGGGAGATGAAAAGCGGGTTTACCTGCCGCACCCCGAAATCATCGAAGCCCTGCAGATCGGCTCGGATGTCCTGCTTGATGACGGCAAGGTGCACCTGCGCGTGGTTAAAAAAGGCCGGGATTTCGTCGAAACCGAAGTCATCGCCGGCAAAAAACTGATGGACCGCAAGGGCGTCAACCTGCCCAACGTGCTGCTGAAAGTGTCCTCGCTCACCGACAAGGACCGCGTTGATCTCGAAGCGGCGATCGGGATGGGCGCGGACTGGATCGCGCTGTCGTTCGTGCAGCGTCCGGAGGATGTGCTGGAAGCGCGGCAGATTATCGGCACGCGCGCGAAAATTATCGTCAAGATAGAGAAACCCTCGGCCATCGAAAGCCTGCAGGCGATTGTCGACAGCGCCGATGCGGTGATGCTGGCGCGCGGCGACCTTGGCGTCGAGATTCCGGCGGAACGGGTGCCGAGCATCCAGAAACACGTCGTGCGCGTCTGCCGTCAGGCAGGCAAGCCGGTGATCATCGCCACGCAGATGCTGGAATCGATGATCTCCTCGCCGCGCCCGACGCGGGCGGAAGCCTCCGACGTCGCCACCGCGATTTATGACGGCACCGATGCCGTGATGCTCTCGGCGGAAACGGCGTCCGGCGAATATCCGCTTGAAGCCGTGTCGATCATGGACAAAATCGCGGCGGATGTGGAGAAAGACTCCCTCTACCGCAAAATCATGGATGCCGAGCATCCCGATCCGGAAAAAACCTCGCCCGACGCCATCACTTCTGCGGCGTCATGGGTGGCGGCGACCGTTTCGGCGGCGGCGATCGTCAATTACACGACCTCCGGCTCGACGACGCTGCGCACCGTGCGCGAAAGGCCGTCGGTGCCGGTGCTGTGCCTCACGGAAAATCTCGCCGTGGCGCGGCGGCTGCAGCTCTCCTACAGCGTCTATCCCGTGCATACGAAAGACATCGACAATTTCGCCGATATGGTCAAAAAAGCCTGCGCCCTCGCGCTCGAGAACGGCCTGGCGCAAAAGGGCCAGAAAATCGTCATCACCGCCGGCGTGCCCTTCGGCACCATCGGCGCCACCAACATCCTCCGCGTGGCGGTGGTGGAGTAGCGACAATTTCATATTGACATAATATGATAAAACCGCTACCTTCACCGCAGAAAATAAAGGAGAGGGATAACGTATGCGCAAGCCTCCCGAAGAACAGGCGGATGCTTTTATATCGGGCGCAGCCTATGGTGAAGAGGAAAAAATCGCCGCGTTCCTGAAAAAGTATCCGGACGCCGTCAATGTGAAGGACGCGCACGGCTGCACGGCTTTATGGTGGGCTGTAAAGAACGGGCATCAGGATGCCGCTGAACTCTTGCTGGAAAAAGGCGCCGATATAGACGCAGGAGATGAGATAGGCGACACACCCTTGATGATGGCGGCCTGGGTCGGATACCGGCGCATAACTGAAATGCTGTTGGAAAACGGCGCGGACCTGAATAAAAAAAATCAGAACGGCTGGACCGCCGAAGTACTGGCGCGCAGCAAAGGGAATACAGACATGACCGACATGCTGAAAGACTGGGTCGAAAAGAAACGCGCCGAATTTTTAAAGAATACGGATTTTTCGCGGGGTCTGGATCACGCCATCCCCAGACCAAGGCCGTTTAAAGTGTCGCCGCGATAATTTCTCAAGTTCCAGCGTCATTCCGGCGGAAGCCGGAATCTACCCTCATGTTCCCGCAAGATACCGGCTTCCGCCGGTATGACGCATGAGGAATATTTCCTATTATTAACTCACGCCCCCGCGACCATCATGCCGTCGACCCTGAGGCTCGGGGCGTCGACGCCGTATTTGAGTTCGAGGTCGTTGGCGGGCGTGCAGGCGAGCCACATTTCTTTCAGGTTTCCGGCGATGGTCATTTCGCTCACCGGATAAGCGATGCGCCCGTGTTCGATCCAGAAGCCGCGCGCGCCACGGCTGTAATCGCCGGTGATGATGTTGCCGCCGCCGCCGAGCATCTGCGTGACGAAGAATCCCTCGTCGATGTTTTTAATCATCTCGTCAAACGTGATGTGCCCCGCCTGCATGTAAAAATTGGACGCTTTCGGCGTCGGCGGCGAGCCGGCGCCGCGCGCGGCGTTGCCGGTGGTTTTCAGCCCCAGCTGTCGCGCCGAGCTTAAGTCCAGCAGCCAGCCGGTCAGCACGCCTTTGTCGATGATCGCGCGTTTCTGCGGGGCGATGCCCTCGCCGTCGAAGGGATGCGAGCGGTTGCCGCGTTTGAGGAACGGGTCGTCGATGATCGTGATGCCGTTGCTGAAAACCTGCGTGCCCATTTTATCCTTCAGCAGCGTCGTGCCGCGCGCCACGGCATAGCCGGAAATGCCGCCCGCCAGCGCCCCGATCAGCCCGCCGGAAATCCGCCGGTCGAACACCACCGGCACCTGTTTTGTCGCGCCTTTTCTGGGGTGCAGCGCCCTGACCGCGCGTTCGCCCGCGCTCCTGCCGATTTTTTCCGGTTCCCCGAGGTCGGCCAGGAAAGTCGTGGCGTCAAAATCGTAATCCGTTTCCATGCCGGTGTCCTCGCCGGCGATCACCGACACGGAGAGGCTGAAACCGGAGGAGGCGTAGCTGCCGGAAAAACCGTTGCTGGCCACATAATAAACGATGTCCTTGCCGCAGCCGAACTCCGCGCCGTCGGAATTGGTAACGCCGCTGATGGCGCGGGCGGCCTGCTCGGCGCGGTCGGCGTAGTCATTCATCTCGGCGACGGTCGGTTCCTGCGGATCAAAGAGATCCAGCTCTGGAAAAGTTTTGGTGATTTCGGCGGGGTCGGCGATTCCCGCGTAAGGGTCCTCGGGCACGTTCCGCGCCATGGCGACGGCGCGTTCCGCCATCAGGGTCAGCGCTTCCGGCGCGCGGTCGGAGGAGGAGACGATGGCGCTGCGCTTGCCGACGAAAACCCGCAGGCCGATGTCCGCTTCTTCCGAACGGTGGATCGATTCCGGTTTGCCGAGGCGGCGGTTGACGGAAACGGAAGACGAATCCGCCAGCACGGCGTCGGCGCTGGTCGCGCCGAATCCTTTGGCTTTCTTGAGAACGTCCTGCAGCAGCGTCAGGGTCGCTTCTTTGGCCAAAGCTGTTTCTTTTGAAAGTTCAGGCATTATCGCCGTCTTTTTCCAGCGCGTCCGTATGCACCAGCGGCGCCGACCTTTCCGCATGGAGCGCGCCCTGCGGCAGCTCCACCAGTTTCAGATGGACCTTGGGCGCGGCGGCCTTGTTTTCAAAGCCGTGATAAAATTTGTCGAGGATTTCGGAGAAACGGTTGATCGCGTCCGTCGGTTCCGACTCATATTGCGGGCGTTGCAGCAGGATGCCGAAATCGTGGGTGCCGAGCCGTCCGATCACGTCCGACTGGCGGCGCATGAACGTCATTTTTTCGGTCAGTTTTTTGATGGTCTCCTCGACGCCGTCCTCGCCGACCGCCGCGACAATCTCGTCATAGTTCGTCATGGTGAGGAACACGACCAGGCTCCGCTCCGCGTAACGGAACGAGCGGTCGATCGCCGAGAGGAACAGCTGGTTGAACGCCGCCTTGCCGATCATCCCGCCGGAGGAATGAACGTC
>JAHFPI010000205.1 GCA_023266795.1 Rhodospirillales bacterium | reverse complement strand
GCCTTGCCGTTGGCGATGAAAGGGAATTTGCCGACCTTCACCTGATAGAATTTTTCCTTCGCCTTCGCTTCCGTCAGGCCGACCGAGGCGATCTGCGGCGTGCAATAGGTGCAGCCGGGGATGTTCTCGACTTTCAGCGGATGCACGTCGGCCACGCCCTTGATTTTCTCGACGCAGATGACGCCCTCATGGCTCGCCTTGTGCGCCAGCCACGGCGGGCCCGCGACATCGCCGATGGCGTAAACGCCCGGCTCATCGGTTTGCAGCCACTGGTTCACCACGATATGTCCGCGATCCACCTTCACTTTGGTGTTCTCCAGGCCGATGTTCTCGACGTTGCCGTCAATGCCGACGGCGGAGATCACGCGGTCGACGATAATTTTCTCGATCTTGCCGCCGACTTCAATATCGGCGGTCACGTTGGTGTTGGATTTCGCCAGCTTCAGCACTTTGGCGGAGGTGAGGATTTTGATGCCCTGCTTTTCAAAACTTTTACGCACAAAAGCGGAAATATCCGCGTCCTCGACCGGCACGATCCGGTCCATCACTTCGGCAATCGTCACCGCCGCGCCCATGTTGCGGTAGAAGCTGGCGAATTCGACGCCGATCGCGCCGGAGCCAACCACCAGCACCGATTTCGGCATGTCCGGCGGGGTCATCGCCTCTTTGTAACTCCACACCAGCTTGCCGTCCGGCTCCAGCCCCGGCAGCACCCGCGCCCGCGCGCCCGTGGCAATAATGATATGCGGTGCTTTAAGGATCTTATCGCCGACCGCGAGTTTGCCCTTGCCCAGCAGCTTGCCGTGGCCGTCAAAAACCGTCACCTTGTTTTTTTTCATCAGATGCTTGATGCCGCCCGACAATTGCGCGGCGATTTTGCGCGAGCGGTCGATGACTTTTTTGAAATCGAAGCCGATATTATCCGCCTTCAGCCCGTATTCGTCGAGCCGGTGCAGCAGGTGATAAATCTCCGCCGAGCGCAGCAGCGCCTTGGTCGGGATGCAGCCCCAGTTCAGGCAGATGCCGCCAAGATGCTCGCGCTCCACCAGCGCCACGTTCATCCCCAGCTGCGCCGCCCGTATCGCCGCCACATACCCGCCCGGGCCACCGCCGAGGATAATAATGTCAAAATTCTGTTCGGTCATAGCCAGCGCTTATAAACCGCGTTGCTTGCGGAACTCTTCGCTTCTTTTTTTGGCATTCCCGCCATCGGGAGGCGCTTTTTTCTTTTTCTCCGGTTTGGGATCGGACTTTTTCTCAAACTCTTCTTTTGGCGTTTTTTTCTGTGTCATTATTTTTTCTCCTTCATTTTAAAAATTACAGCAATAATCCCACCGGGCTTTCCTCAATCAATTTTTTAAACGCCGCCAGATATTCCGCGCCCACCGCGCCGTCGATTGCGCGATGGTCAAAGGAAGCCGTAGCCGTCAGCATCGTCGCCACCGCCAGTTTGCCGTCTTTTACCACCGCCCGTTGCTCTCCCGCGCCGACAGCAAGGATGCAAGCCTGCGGCGGATTGATGATTGCGGTGAATTCAGACACGCCGAACATGCCGAGGTTGGAGACGGACATCGTCCCACCCTGAAACTCCTGCGGCTTCAGCTTGCCCGCCTTGGCGCGGGCGGCGAGGTCTTTCATCTCGTTGGAAATATCTTTCAGGCTCTTGTTTGCCGCATCCTTGATGATCGGCGTGATGAGGCCGTTTTCCGTGGCCACAGCGACGGAAATATCCACGCGGGTGTATTGCAGCACAGCCTCATCCGTCCACGACACATTCGCGTTCGGCACCTTGATCTGCGCTAGTGCGGCGGCCTTGACGATAAAATCATTGACCGAAATTTTATAACCAGTCGCGTTTTCGTTGACCTCCTTCCGCACTTGTAACAGCTTATCGATGTCGCAATGGACGGTCAGGTAATAATGCGGCACGGTCTGCTTGGATTCCAGCAGGCGCTTCGCGATCACCTTGCGCACGCCGGAGTTGGGGATGAGTTTGTAGGGGATTTGATAGGCGTCGGCGAGGGCTTTGGCGTCGATAGATGATGTCGCCGGTGGCGACTGGATTCCCGCCTTCGCGGGAATGACGTTGGAGAGATCGGCCTTTACAATCCGCCCATGCGGGCCAGAACCTTGCACGCGGGAAAGGTCGATGCCTTTTTCTTTCGCAAGACGTTTGGCGAGAGGAGAGGCAGCTATGCGCCCCCCTACCTCCTTGGTCACCCCCGCGCAGGCGGGGGTCCAAGAGCGCGTCGGCGCGTCTTGCGAATCATGAGACGGCTGGACAGCCTTTTGGATCCCCGCCTGCGCGGGGATGACATCGGGAACGCTCTCCCCCTCTTCCAGCAGCACAGCGATCAGCGTATTGACCTTGACGCCTTCCGTGCCGGCCGCCACATAAATTTTTCCCAGCGTACCTTCATCCACCGCTTCGACTTCCATCGTCGCCTTGTCGGTTTCGATTTCGGCGAGGACCTGTCCGGCCTTCACTTTATCGCCCTCTTTTTTCATCCACTTCGACAGCTTCCCTTCGGTCATGGTCGGCGACAGGGCGGGCATGAGGACTTTATGCGGCATAGGCCACCTTTTTTACCGCCGTCACGATGTCGTCAATCTGCGGCAGGGAAAGTTTTTCGAGGTTCGCCGCATAGGGCATCGGCACATCCGCGCCGTAGACGCGCACCACCGGCGCATCGAGATCGTCAAAACAGGTCTCCATCATCAGCGCCGCCATTTCGGAGCCCATGCCGGCATAGGGCCAGCCTTCCTCGACGGAAACGAGGCGGTTGGTTTTTTTCACGCTCGCGGCGATTGTTTCAACATCCAGCGGTCGGATGGTGCGGAGATTGATCACTTCCGCGCTGATGCCCTGTTCGGCCAGCTTGTCAGCAGCTTGTAGCGCCACGCCGACCATGCGGGAGAACGCGGTGATCGTCACATCCATTCCGGCGCGCTCGATTTTGGCTTTGCCGATCGGCAACACGAAGTCGGGATCGGTCGGCACTTCGAAGTGCTGGCCGTACATCATTTCATTTTCAAGGAACACCACCGGATTGGGGTCGCGGATCGCCGCTTTCAGCAGGCCCTTGGCGTCCGCGCCCGACCACGGCGCAATCACTTTCAGCCCCGGCACATGGCCGTACCAGCTGGCGAAGCACTGCGAATGCTGCGCCCCGACGCGGGTGGCGGCGCCGTTCGGCCCGCGGAACACGATGGGACAGCCCAGCTGCCCGCCCGCCATATACAGCGTCTTGGCGGCGGAGTTGACGATATGATCGATTGCTTGCATCGCAAAATTCCAGGTCATGAACTCCGTGACGGGTTTAAGGCC
>JAHFPI010000204.1 GCA_023266795.1 Rhodospirillales bacterium | reverse complement strand
GATGGTGGATGACAACGGTTTTATCACTGAGGGTTCCTCCACCAACGCCTGGATCGTGGATAAAAACAGAAACCTTATCACGCGCCCGACGGGCAGCGGCGTCATTTTGAAAGGCGTAACGCGCAATGCTCTGCAGGCGCTTTGCAAAAAAGAAAAAATCAGGATTATCGAGCGGCCCTTTACGGTTGCCGAGGCTTATAAAGCCAAAGAAGCCTTTACCACGGCGTCTGTTTCACTTGTAACGCCGATTGTCGAGATTGACGGGCGTAAAATAGGAGACGGCAAGCTGGGTTCCCTGACCTCGAAAATTCTCGATTTATACATCGCTTACGCCCGCGATCCTGAACGAAAACAGGAACACTGGAGTGCAAAGTGACCCTGCCAAAACCTAAAGCGGTTATTTTCGACTGGGACGACACGATCATCGATAGCTGGGGCCTTTCACTTGAGGCGCTGAATACGGCGCTGGTGGCGATGGGGCATGCGCCGTGGTCGGACGCCGAGGCCCGCCGCCGCGCCGGTCCCTCCGCCCGCGACCTGTTCCAGCAGATGTTCGGTGACAGGTGGCAGGAAGCCGACAAGATTTTTTTTGAGAAGCTTACGCAGATGTTTTCAAAACATGTCCCGATACATGCCCATGCGGAGGATGTCCTTAAAACGCTGGCAGGGCATAAAATTTACATGGCGGTGGTGAGCAACAAGCGCGGCCCGCTGCTACGGACGGAGGCGGCGCATATCAAATTTGATCGGTATTTCGGCAGGATCGTGGGTGCCGGCGATGCCACAGCCGACAAGCCCGACCCGGCGCCGGTGCATCTGGCGCTGCACGGCAGCGGGATTGCGGCGGGCGCGGACGTCTGGTTTATCGGGGACAGCCATACGGATATGCTCTGCGCGGCGAACGCGAGGTGTACGGCGCTCCTGCTGGAGACCAAGCCGCCGCCGGAGGAGATGCTGGCCAAAAACCCGCCGCTGCGGCGCTTTCGTAAGCATTCTGACCTTATGGAATTTATAAAAACCTGTTTCACCTGATTGTTATCGATTTTCCTTGTGCTCTGGGCCTCTTCCCAATTAAATATTTAGTTATTCATTTACAAATTTTAGTATAAGAAAGCGATGAATATGACGGAAAAGAACCAGAACCTTCAGGACAAGTTTTTAAACAAGATCCGTAAAGAGAAGATGTCCGTCACCGTATTTCTGGTGAACGGCGTCAAGCTGCAGGGGATGATCACCTGGTTTGATAACTTTTCGATGCTGCTGCGCCGCGACTCGCATTCGCAGCTGATTTACAAGCACGCGATTTCCACGATCATGCCGGCCTCGCCCGTAAAACTCTTCGATGATGAAGAGGATTACGTCGTCGTTGCAGATGCCGATAAAACAGAATGAACGAGCGTGTCATCGTCCTTCACCCCGTTCTGACAGGCGCTAAAATTGGTGAAGAAGAAAATATTCGCAAATTTGAACGCAATCCGGAAGCCGCACTGGAAGAAGCCGTAGGGCTGGCGCATGCCATTGACCTGCAGGTTGTCCATTCGGAGATTGTGCGCCTGAAAATGGTGACGCCCGCGACCCTGATCGGCTCCGGTGTCGTCGCGCGCATTACCGACCTCATTCATGAATGGCATCATCGGGAGCAGGAAGTGGGGCTGGTTTTTGTCGATTATGCCCTGTCGCCAGTGCAACAGCGCAATCTTGAAGAGGCGTGGCATTGCAAGGTTATCGACCGCACCGGCCTTATTCTGGAGATTTTCGGCGAGCGCGCCCGGACAAAAGAGGGGCAGTTGCAGGTTGATCTGGCGGCGCTGAATTACCAGCGGTCGCGCCTTGTCAAGGCGTGGTCGCATTTGGAGCGGCAGCGCGGCGGCGGCGGCTTCCTCGGCGGTCCCGGCGAGAAGCAGGTAGAGCTTGACCGCCGGATGATCGACGAGCGCATCAAAAAACTGAAGCACGATCTGGAGGGCGTCAAGCAGAACCGCCGCATCCAGCGTGAATCCAGAAAACGCGAACCTTATCCCATCGTAGCGATTGTCGGCTATACCAACGCCGGAAAATCGACGTTGTTTAACCGTATCACCGGCGCCGAAGTATTCGCCAAAGACCTGCTGTTCGCGACGCTGGACACGACGATGCGCGGAATCAAGATGCCGTCCGGGAAAAAAGCTATCCTTTCCGACACGGTCGGCTTCATTTCCGCGTTGCCGACGCATCTGGTGGCCGCTTTCCGCGCCACGCTGGAAGAAGTGCTGGAGGCTGCCGTCATTCTGCATGTGCGGGATATTTCTCAGGAAAACACCGAGGCGGAAAAAGAAGACGTGCTCGGCATCCTGCAGGATCTCGGCATTGACTGCGAAAAGGACGAGCGGATTGTCGAGGTCATCAACAAGATCGACAAATTACCGGCCAAAGAGCGCGCGGCGGTCATCACCCGCAGCAAGCGGCAGGAAAGGGTGGTGGCGGTTTCGGCTCTGACCGGCGAAGGCATGGAACGGCTGCTGTCCGTGATCGACGACCGGCTGGGCAAGGATCAACTGGTCATGCATACCGATATTAATCTGGCCGACGGCAAGGCGCTGGCCTGGCTTTACAGCCGTGGTCATGTCATTGACCGGCTGGACGACGATGAATTCGCCCACGTAAAGGTGGGCCTTGAGCCTGCGGATATAGAACGTTTTAGCGCTCAATTCCCCTATAAACTCAACAAAAACAAAACAAAAAAGAAGAAGTTAAAAGCTTCATGAGAGATATAGATACCGACAGGATTGCCGACATCATCCGTCATGTTGCGGCGACGGAGGTAATGCCGCGTTTCAACAATTTGCTAAAATCTGAAATCCGTGAAAAGAATCCCGGCGACTTCGTCACGGTTGCTGACGAGGCCTCTGAAAGAGTGTTTACAAAACTGCTACAGGAGGTGCTGCCGGGGTCGCTGGTGGTCGGTGAGGAGGCGGTGTCGAAAGACAGGTCCGTCCTCGACAAGCTGAAAGAGAGCCAGCCCGTCTGGGTTATTGATCCGGTTGACGGCACTTATAACTTCTCCCACGGGAGCCGGAATTTCGGCATCCTCATTGCGCTGGTGCAGAACGGTATCACGCAGTATGGCTGGGCCTTCGATGCGCCCGGTAACCGTATGGCGGTGGCGCAGAAGGGCGCGGGGACGTTCCTCGACGGCAAACGCCTGAAAATCGCCTGTAAAGCCACGGAGATGAAACAGCTGGCGGGGATGGGGAACGGAGCGCAGGCGGCGCATTTCGATTGCATACGGCAACTTTTCAAGGACATCGTCACGCTGCGCTGTTCTCTGCACGATTACATGAACTTAATAACCG
>JAHFPI010000042.1:8628-12302 GCA_023266795.1 Rhodospirillales bacterium | reverse complement strand
AACCGTGACAAGGCCTTCAGGTACGCTTTTATCTGCACGGCCAGTTCCGTCATCGGCGGCTTGCTCGGCTACGCCATCGGCCATTTCCTGTACGATTCTATCGGCAGGCATATCATCGAACTGTACGGCCTGACGGAAAAATTCAGCGCTCTTCAGGAAAAATACAAAATCTGGGGTGGCTGGATCATTTTTGCCAAAGGAATGACACCGATCCCCTACAAAATCATCACGATCCTGAGCGGCGTTCTGCACCTGCCTCTTCTGACGTTTATCGTCGCTTCCGTTTTCAGCCGCTCCATCCGGTTTTACCTTGTAGCAGGGTTATTGTGGAAATTTGGCGCACCCATACAGGAATTTATTGAAAAAAGGTTGATGCTTGTCACCTGCCTGTTCTTATTGCTGTTGATCGGCGGATTTATCAGCCTAAAATACCTGCTATGAAGAAACTGATCGAATATTTTCAGATACCGAAACACCTTGCCCTCGCAGTTGTCGTTATCAGTGCTGTGACTTTAGCGGCCGCTTATACCAGCCAGTACGGCTTCGGACTGAAGCCATGCAATCTCTGCCTTTATCAGCGTGTGCCTTACTTTTTTAATATCGATCTTGGTTTTCTGGCGTTTCTGGCGACTTTCAGATACCCCCGTTTGGCAAAAATGTTGCTGTCTCTCACTGTCGTGATTTTTTTTGCGGGCGCTGTCATTGCCGGCTTTCATGTCGGCGTTGAACAGAAATGGTGGGAAGGACTGCCTACCTGTAGCGGCGGTATACTGCCGCAAAACGCCTCAATCGAGGAATTGCGCAAATCACTGACACAGCAGGAGATCGTGCGCTGCGATATACCGCAGTTTGTGTTATTCGGCATTTCCATGGCAGGATACAACTTTTTACTGTCACTGGCGCTTGGCTTTGGCGTTACCTATCAATTAAGAAAAAAACCATGAGCCGCAAACTGAAACGCTCCCTTCCCGGCGATAAGGTACCGGACAGCATCGACAGCATGATCCGCGTCGACCATGCGGGTGAATATGGCGCCAAACGCATTTATCAGGGGCAACTGGCGGTTCTTGGCCGTGACCCTAAACTAAAAAAAGTTATCGAGCATATGGCGGCACAGGAGCAGGTGCATCTTGATTTCTTTGAAAAGGAAATCACAACACGACAGGTGCGCCCGACAGCGCTGCATCCTTTGTGGCACGTGACCGGATATGCTTTGGGCGCGCTGACGGCCAGAATGGGCGCCGAAGCCGCCATGGCCTGCACCGTGGCAGTAGAAGAAGTCATTTCAGAGCACTATCAGGAACAGCTGGAGACGCTCAAAAACAACCCCCGTGAAAAAAAGCTGCATACGGCAATCAAGAAGTTCAAATCCGAGGAAGAAGAACACCACGCTATCGGCTTGAAGCACGATGCCAAGCAGGCAACCGCCTATCCCCTGCTCACCAAATTCATCAAGTCAGGAGCGCGGCTGGCAATTGCTGTGGCGAAGCGGGTTTAACGCCGCCGAAAGCTTAAATAAGCCGGTGGTCTCCCCTGCTCCACGCCCTTCTGGCCATAGCGGGTTTCCGGCCAGTCTGCGGGCGGTTTGCGCCAGTCATCCGCGCAGGTTGCCAGCCATTTGAAGGCGGGATGGAAATAGGTCTTTTCCAGCAGCCATGCAGCCAGCTCCGGATGATCGGTAGCCATGCGGAATTCCGTGCCGGGTTTGAGCAGCTGTGCTATTTCGTCGAGCGTTTCAGTCTGCACGAAACGCCGCTTGTGATGGCGCGTTTTCGGCCACGGGTCGGGATGCAGCAGAAACAGACGGTCAAGGCTGTGCGGCTTGAACTTCTCCATTAAAAGCCGCGCATCCTCCGGCCAGATGCGGATATTCTTTAAATTCTTTTCCTGTATCCCGACACAAAGGGCGGCAACGCCGTTCATGAAAGGCTCGCAGCCGATAAAACCGACGTCGGGATTATTGAGCGCCTGATGCAGCAGATGTTCGCCGTTGCCGAAGCCGATTTCAAACCAGACTTCCTTTACCGGAAAATCGAAAAAGGAGCGGGGATCGGTTTTGGCCTCAGGCAGAACAATACTTACCCGTGGCAACACATCATCCATCGCCCCGGCGCGGGTGGCGCGCAATCCCTTTGTCCGGCGGCGGCCAAACGACCTGATGGGTATTTTAACGCCCGAAATCGGCTTTTGTGACATTTCCAGCCTGTTCGGCGTCTTTGTATTTCTTTGAGGCAATCTCGGCCTTCAGCGCATCAACAAGGTCGAGCTTCTCCCACGTGAAGCCCCCGTCTGCATCAGGCGTGCGGCCAAAGTGGCCATAGGCGGCCGTGCGGGCATAGATCGGCTTGTTGAGGCTCAGGCGTTCACGGATCGCACGCGGACGGAAATCGGCCACTTCCATCAACGCACGCGCAAGCGCTTCATCGGTATAGCGTCCGGTGCCATGCGTATCGATATAGGTCGAAATGGGGTGGGAAACGCCGATTGCGTAAGAAAGCTGAATAGTGCATTTCTCCGCCAGACCGGCGGCGACGATATTTTTGGCAGCATGACGCGCGGCATAAGCGGCGGAACGGTCAACCTTCGTCGGATCTTTTCCGGAGAAAGCGCCGCCGCCGTGCGGTGCGGCGCCGCCGTATGTATCCACAATGATCTTGCGTCCTGTCAGCCCGCAGTCGCCATCGGGGCCGCCGATGACAAAGCGTCCGGTCGGATTGACGTAGAAATCCTTTTCATCGCACATCCAGCCTTTCGGCAGGATATTTTCGACGTGCGGCCGCACCATTTCACGGACTTCAGCCTGTGAAACGCTGGCGTCATGCTGCGTCGATACGACGACAGACGTGGCGCGCACCGGCTTGCCGTTGATATATTCGAGGCTCACCTGACTTTTGGCATCCGGGCCGAGCTTGAACAGGGCGCCCGAGTGACGCGCTTCAGCAAGGGATTTCAAAATGGCGTGGGAGTAATATATCGGCGCAGGCATAAATTCCGCCGTTTCGCGGCAGGCATAGCCGAACATGATCCCCTGGTCGCCGGCGCCTTCATCCTTGTTGCCCGCAGCATCGACGCCCTGCGCGATATCCGCCGACTGCGCATGCAGCCGGATATCGACCTGAATTTTCTCCCAATGGAATTCCTGCTGCTTGTAGCCGATGTCACGCACGGCGTGCCGCGCAATGGTCTCAACCATTTCCTTGGTAATGGATTTCGGCCCGCGAGTCTCTCCGGCGATGCAGAGGAAGCCTGTCGTCGCCAGACACTCGACGGCGGCGCGCGCCTGGGGGTCGGCATTCAGGTACGCATCAACGATGGCATCAGAAACGCGATCGCACAGCTTGTCCGGATGGCCCTCGCCCACGGATTCACTGGTAAAAATATATTTTTTATCGGCCATGTTAAACCACGCTGTTTCTGTTAAAGATGCCTCAGGCGGGGATATTGCCCGACTGTTTAAGACCAATCAACATTAAAAACAAAGGTCAGGAGACTTTAGTGTCCTGACCGGTATTGGACATGGCCTTGGCCATCTCAAGGATTTGCTTTTTTAACTGGGGACTCTTGATTTTCGAGTAAGCCCGCACCAGTTCCAGAACGTCCCTTTTTGTCAGGTTTTCCGGCTCGAAAGCGTCCTGTTTGGTATCGGAAAATCCCTTCATAGCCAGATTACGGGT
>JAHFPI010000042.1:0-8618 GCA_023266795.1 Rhodospirillales bacterium | reverse complement strand
GAGTGCCCGCTTCGAAAAAATAGTCGATTGATACCTTGAGAACCCGGCAAATGTCCACCAGACGGCTGACGCTGATGCGGTTGGTGCCGCGCTCGTATTTCTGCACCTGCTGGAAAGTCAGGCCAATCGCTTTGGCCAGCTCTTCCTGACTCAAGCCTAAAATCAGCCGCCGCGACTTTACCTTTGAGCCGACATAGATATCGACTGGATTTGGCCCGAATTCTTCTGTTTTTGTGCGTGGCATTATGCGGTATCTCTCCAAATAGACTGGTATAGCGCCAATTTATAACAATACAACCCTGTATTGTCAACATACATAAGTATGCAATCTAATGTTTTACTTTAAAAAGGGGAAATTAAGAAATATTTCCTTTATTTTAAAACGCATGATATAACCTCGCAATCATCAGGAGAACGGCCCATGACAAAACCTATTAATGTTTCCATCTCGCAATTGCCGCATGCCAAGGGTCTTAACCTGCCCGTGTATGCAACCAAACATTCCGCCGGTATGGATCTGGAAGCGGCGGTTGACGCCCCTCTCACCCTCAAGCCGGGAGAGCGCGCACTGGTGCCGACCGGCCTTGCGATCGCCCTGCCTGAAGGGTATGAGGCGCAGATCCGCCCCCGCTCCGGCCTTGCCGCCAAGAACGGCATAACGGTTTTGAACGCGCCCGGCACGATTGATGCCGATTATCGCGGCGAGATCAAAGTGATTTTGGCTAATCTTGGCACAGAGGCCTTCACGATCGAACGCGGCATGCGTATCGCGCAAATGGTGATCGCCGCCTATAACCGCGTCAGTTGGACTGCCGTCGACAAGCTCGATGAAACAGTGCGCGGCACCGGCGGTTTCGGTTCTACGGGAACACTTGTCGCGAAAAAAGCGTCCCGAAAATAACCAGATGCGCATTTACGACCACATCTGGCAAACGATCGGCAATACACCGCTGGTACGTATTCCCAAGCTGTCCAAAGAATATCATGTCAAAGCCGATATTCTGCTGAAGCTGGAGTTTTTCAATCCGCTGTCAAGCGTCAAGGACCGTCTGGCGCTGGCGCTGATCGAAGCCGGCGAGCGGGATGGCAAAATAAAATCCGATACCGTGATTATCGAGCCGACCTCCGGCAATACCGGAATCGGACTCGCGTTTATCTGTGCGGCGAAAGGCTACAAACTGATCCTGACCATGCCGGAGAGCATGTCGTATGAGCGGCGCAAGATGCTAAGACTGTTCGGCGCGGAAATCGTTCTCACGCCCGCCGATAAAGGTATAAACGGTTCTATCGCCAAAGCGGAGGAACTGCTCGGGCAATATCCGGGCAGCTATATGCCGCAGCAATTCAAAAACCCCGCCAATCCCGCCATTCACCGCACCACCACGGCGGAGGAAATCTGGCGGGATACCGAAGGCAGGGCAGACGTGCTTGTCGCGGGAGTCGGCACCGGCGGCACGCTGACGGGCATCGCGCAGGCCCTGAAACCGCGCAAGCCCGGCTTCAAGGTCATCGCCGTCGAGCCTGCCGAAAGCCCTGTTCTCTCCGGCGGGACGCATACGCCCCATAAAATTCAGGGTATCGGCACCGGCTTTATCCCCGACATTCTCGACGTAAAGCTGATTGACGAGGTTTTTAAAGTCAGCAGCGACGAAGCCATCCGTATGTGCCGTCACGTTGCAAAAACAGAGGGCATTCCCGTCGGCATTTCATCGGGCGCCGCCATTCATGCCGCGCTGCATGTGGGGCAAAGGTCGGAGATGGCCGGTAAAATGATCATCACCATCGTCCCCAGCATGGCGGAGCGCTATCTCTCCCTGCCTGCTTTCAAGGACCTGGAATAGTTGAGGGCGAATGATGGAGTAGTTTTTTTAGGGCTGCCGCAAGGCGTGCTCTTGGAGACACTCCGTTAAATTTTTTACCAAGATCCCCGGATGAAAGTTTATTCGTATTGCCGGGTTTTGCCAGCGTATTGATCTGTGCCGGCGCTGTACCGGAAGCTGCGGATTTTTTTGCTAATTCACGCGCATAACGATCCGCAGACCTGTTCTGCGTGATGGCATAGGAGCCATAAAGGGCAAACATAGTGGCGGTAAGAGCAGCACCGCTGGCAACCAATACGGCGGTGCCGGCAGCAGCTAATGATACGGGATTAGCAAAAACCACAAAAAGCGCGGCGATACCGATAGAAAAACCGCCGGCTCCGCGCACAACTTCTTTCCAGCCTACTTTGCGCAGCTTGCTCTCTTCTGATTCCGGTGGTACCACCATTGGCCCGCCCGTATAGGCAGAGCCGTCAAAACCTCCAACCATTTTGTTTTCCTCGCTGTTTATAAAAATTATTCTTCAATGAGACCCGTTTCCCAGCCCTCGGGGAGTTGAAGGAGAAGAATTTCTCATTGTTGGCGCTGCCCCCCGCCTCATGGCAGGAAGCCCTACATCGTGTGGGATCTTGAATTTTTTACCGAGAGTCCTTCTTTGCGCCAGATTCGACGGCCTGTTTTCGATCGTGTGCGCATGACTGACAGACGGAGAGGAAGATAAAGCAGCCTTGGCGACAAAAAGGCCGACACCGCCAAGCGTCGCCAGCGTGGCAATAGTCGTGGCAGCGCCGATAACAGCCGCCGTGACGCCGACAACGGTTCCGACAACACCGAGAGCCGCGCCGATAACAGCGCCGCCGGTCAGGACGACAGCGGCGGCGGCGACAACGCCTAATGCGGCAATTTTCCAGTTAAGCTTCATTATTTTGTCCCCTTCTTACCCATAAGTAGCCATAGAAATATATTATATGTTAAAGATAAACATTCTGTTAATTACAATATATTAACCTTTTGTTAACCTCAGGCTGATATTCTGGAATGGTAGAGCGTAGTGGAAGTGCATCAGGCGCGATTCGTGGGAGGATCAAGTAAATGGTGAACGTACCGAATACCACTTATCAGCCGGCTGTCGCCTATCAGGGTGGGCAGGTGAACACACCGCAGCAGGAACCTAAAAGCGGGCAAACGCAGCCCAAGCAGGCGCCTGTAGCCGACACCCAGCATAGCGAGCAGCGATCGCTTTCTGCGCAGGATGATAAAAACCGGGGCAAGGAAGTGGACGTCAAGGCCTGACGACTGCATGCACCATATGCTAACAACGTGCTTAACCGCCTCCCCGCAAGGGAGGCTGTTTTGCTTTTGGGGTGTTTGATGCCGCGCACCCGCGCGGTTTGATTAGGAACCTACACAACCGCCCCCCCGACGAAAGTCGGGGCCCAGCGCGGCAGCTTTGCTGCCGCTTTTATAAACACACCCTTACGGGCGCATCTGGATACCGACTTTCGTCGGTATGGCGTGAAAGGAAAAGTCAGTCCACTCATTCTCTATTTAAAGTTACTCTGACCCCTTTGATTGCCGTCCGTCCTTTTGTAATAGGCAATCAGCAAAATTAGCCCGATCAAGAACACGATAGCTCCTAAAAATAATCTAAACCCAGAAACCGGATAGGATACCCAATCAGTAACCGGCAATGGGTAAGTGACAGTAATTGTCAGCGGCAAAAGGAAAAACCAGAACCATGTTGCGCATGCTAGAAAACGTTTTTTTAGAATGAAAGCATCAAAGCACCCGGATAAAAACCCGGCTGTTAATAGTAAAACCTTCAACACAATGACATCATAATATTCGGACATCATGTCGATTTACCCCGAAGCTTAATATTTATTAATCACTCACATTCCGGCATACCCGAGATTTGGCCTCCGCTAATTTCAGGTCTCCGCGCCATTGAACGCGCCTCCATTACTGAAACGCGACTTCGCTGAAGCTGCGGAGTTTGCGGCTGTGGACGCGGCCGTAGCCGAGGGCGCGGATTTTTTCCATCGCCATCAGGCCGATCTTCAAATGCTGGTCAACTCTCTCGCGGTAAAATTTATCGGCCATACCGGGCAGCTTGAGCTGGCCGTGCAGCGGTTTGTCCGACACGCACAGCAGAGTCCCGTAAGGCACGCGGAAGCGGAAGCCGTTGGCGGCGATGGTGGCGGACTCCATATCGAGCGCAATCGCGCGGCACTGGCTCAGGCGCTGCACCGGAACGCTTTGTTCCCACAATTCCCAGTTCCGGTCGCTGACCGTGGCGACGGTGCCGGTGCGCATGATTTTTTTCTGTTCGTAATCATCAAGCCCGGTCACTTTCGACACGGCTTTTTCCAGCGCGATCTGGATTTCCGAGAGCGCCGGTATCGGCACCCACAGCGGCACGGCGCTATCCAGCACGTTGTCGTCCCGCACATAGCCGTGCGCCAGCACATAATCGCCGAGCTTCTGCGAATTCCGCAGCCCCGCGCAATGCCCCAGCATCAGCCATGTATGCGAGCGCAGCACGGCCACATGATCGGTGATGGTTTTGGCGTTCGACGGGCCGATGCCGATATTGATCAGCGTGATGCCCGTCCCGTCGGCGCGTTTCAGGTGGTAGGCCGGCATCTGCGGCAGGCGCGGCGGTTTTTTGCCTTCCGCGCGGAGAGGATTGTCAAGATTGGCGTTATAGGTGATGACGTTGCCCGGCTCGACAAACGCCGTATACTGGCTTCTCTCTTTGGCGGTTTCGGCATCGTCCGAAGCGGACATCAGCTCCTGCCCCAGACGCACAAATTCATCGACATAGAACGGATAGTTGGTGAACATGACGAATTTCTGGAAGTGCTCCGCCGTCGTGCCGGTATAATGCTTCAGCCGCTGCAGGCTCAGGTCAACGCGCGGCGCGATAAACAGCGCCAGCGGCTCCGGCTCGCCCGGCTTGACGACATGCGTGCCGCTCGGGACCGTGTCGTCCATGATGGTCAGGTTGGGCTGGTCGAAAAATTCCGGTAGGCGGGTGAGCTGTTCCGTGGACAGGTCGCCTTCCAGAAAGAAATTCTCCCCGAGGGCGAAATGCAGCGGAATAGGCACGTCACTGACGCCGACGTGCAATTCCGACTCCGGATGGTTTTTAAGGAGAAGCGAAAACTGCTCCAGATAATAGGCGTGATATAAATCGGGCCGCGTCAGCGTCGTGCGATATACGCCCGGATGCGACAGGAAACCGAACGACAGCCGGTTATCGACCACAGGCGCTTTCTTCGTCGTGATTTCAAGATAGGGATAATGCGCATGCGCCCGTCCCTCGCTCCACTTGCCTTTCGAGAAAACGTCGAAAGCATATCGCAGATATTCGATGTTGCCGTCATAAATCTCCTTGACCCACTCCAGTGCCTTTTCGGCATCCCTGAAACTTCTGGTGGTCATGAGACCGTCTTTAATCGGTAGCGGTATTCTTTTCGTCAATATCCTGTAACCCCGTTAAACTTCTTGCAAAATCCCGCGCCGAAAAGGGGCGCAGGTCCTCTATCCCCTCTCCTATACCTATAGCATGAACTGGTAAACCAAACCTTTCCGCCAGTGAAACAAGCACGCCGCCTTTGGCCGTTCCGTCCAGTTTTGTCACAATAAGCCCAGTTATGTTAACAATTTCCTTGAATAACGCGACCTGCGAATGGGCATTCTGACCAACCGTGGCATCCAGAACCAGAATCGTCGCATGGGGCGCTTCGGGAATTTTTTTTCTGACGACCCGGATCATCTTCTCCAGTTCCTCCATCAGGTTGGCTTTGTTCTGCAGCCGTCCGGCGGTATCGATCATCAGGATGTCCATGCCGTCGGTCACGGCGTGGTCAACCGCTTCATACGCCAGCGCCGCCGCATCCGCGCCTTCTTCCTTGCTGATGACGGGGCAATCGATGCGCTCTCCCCAGACTTTCAACTGCTCCACGGCAGCGGCGCGGAAGGTATCCCCCGCCGCAAGCATCACTTTTTTGCCCGACTGCCTGAACTGGTGCGCCCATTTGCCGATGGTGGTGGTTTTTCCGGTGCCGTTCACCCCGACCATCAGGATGACAAAAGGCTTTGCGCTGTCGCTGGCCAGCGGCTTTTCAACCGGAGTCAGGATGGCCTCGATTTCCGCAGCCAGAGCTTCCTTGATTTCCGTGGCGGACACTTCCTTGCCGAAACGGTTTTTTGAAATCGCGGCGGCCAGCTTCGCGGCGGTGACGGGCCCGAGATCGGCGGCAATCAGCAATTCTTCCAGCTGCTTCAGCGTTTCCGCATCCAGCTTCTTCTTGGTAAAAATATCCGCAATTCCGGACGAGATTTTACCGGAAGACTGGCTCAGCCCCTCGCTCAGCTTTTTGAAAAGCCCTTTTTCCTCTTTCGGCTGCTCTTTTTTCTTCCAGAAACCGATCATGCGGCCACACATCCCTTAAGATATTCTTTCTCGACTGCATCCATTTTTACCATGACAATCTGCCCTGCAGGGGCGGCCTTATCAAGGACAACCTCGCTGAAGTATTCCGTTCGGCCTTTGGTTTTGCTCTTTTCCACCAGCACCGGCATGGACTTCCCGACCAGCCCAGCCAGATGCCTGTTCAATTGTTCAGCGCCGAGTTCGCGCAGTTGCTTCGCCCGTTCTTTCCGTACATTGCCCTCGACCTGCGGCATACGCGCGGCGGGAGTGCCCTGACGCGGCGAGTACGGGAAGACGTGGAGGAACGTCAGGTCGCATTCCTTCACCGCATTAAAAGTATTCTCGAACATCGCCTCCGTCTCCGTGGGAAATCCGGCGATGATATCCGCGCCGAAAACCATGTCCGGCCGCAGTTTCCGCGCCTTCGCGCACACATCAAGCAAATCTTTGCGCAGGTGGCGGCGTTTCATGCGCTTCAGCACCATGTCATCCCCCGCCTGCATACTCAGGTGAAGATGCGGCATCAGACGCGGCTCGTCGCCGATCAGCCGCCATAAATCCTCGTCAATCTCGACGGGATCGAGCGAAGACAGGCGCAGGCGTTTGATCTCCGGCACCAGCGCCAGCAGGCGGCGCGCCATCTGCCCCAGCGTCGGCTGGCCCGGCAGGTCGGGGCCATATGAAGTAATATCCACGCCCGTCAGAACGATTTCCTGATAGCCACCCTCGACGAGCTTTTTCACCTGCGCGACGATCTCGCCCATCGCCACCGAGCGCGAATTGCCCCGTCCATAAGGGATGATGCAGAACGTGCAGCGGTGGTCGCAGCCGTTCTGCACCTGCACAAAAGCGCGGGCGTGGCTGTCAAAGCCGCTGATCAGGTGGCCTGCGGTTTCTTTGACCGCCATGATGTCGTTCACCCGCACGCGCTCGGTCGTCGGCAAATTCCATGTTTCCGCTTTCAGCTTCAGGTCATTGCCGATCACCTGACTGACTTCGGGCATGGAGGAAAAACTGCCCGGATTAACCTGCGCCGCGCAGCCGGTCACGATGATCCGCGCCTCCGGATTCTCGCGGCGCATACGGCGGATCGCCTGACGCGCCTGCCGCTCCGCCTCGCCAGTCACCGCGCAGGTATTGATGATAATGGCATTATCGAGCCCCGCTTTCCGCGCATGGTCTTTCATCACTTCGGACTCATAGGTATTGAGGCGGCAGCCGAAAGTGACAACCTTCACGCCGCCTTCCGTCTCCTCGCGCGGCGGTAAAATCTCCTCTGCGCTGTCATGGGTGGTCATACGGCTGCTTCCCCGCGATACACTTCCACCGCGTCGCCGGTCATCAGCACATGCCCGTCGCTTTCGCGCCATTCAATCTCCAGCGTGCCGCCATCGAGAATGATGGTGACCTTCCGCTCCGTCAGGCCCCGCCTCACCCCTGCCACCGCAACGGCACAGGCGCCGGTGCCGCAGGCCTGCGTTATGCCCACGCCGCGCTCCCACACCCGCATACGGATTTTGGAGGGAGAAAGCACCTGCGCCACCTCCACATTCGTCCGTTCCGGAAAAAGGATATGCCGCTCAATTTTGGGGCCAAATGTCTCAAGCGGGACGTTAGCGACATCTTCAACAAAAAAGACCGCATGGGGATTGCCAACGTTCACGGCGACCGGTTCAGAGAAACCCTCTTCAAATATCGGCAAAAAAGTTGTTTTTTCCTTGCGGCTTAGCGGTATTTCCCGCCATTCAAGGTGAACTTTGTCCATGTCGACAATGACCCTGTCGCCAGCCATTCTTGCCTTCAGTTTAGCCGCCTTGGTCTGCAGAATAACTTCAGGTTTTTTCAGTTCGGCAATAAGGAGCTTGGCAATACAGCGGGTCGCGTTGCCGCAGGCTGAGATTTCACCGCCATCAGCATTGTAAATCCTCAGAAAAGCATCGGTTTCCGGCGTCAGGGCGGGGTCAATAATAACCATCTGGTCAAAGCCGATCCCCGTCCGGCGATCCGCCAAAGCGCGAATCTTCTCCGGCGTCAGGTGCAGTTTTTCCGGCCGCCCGTCAAAAATGGCAAAATCATTACCCAACCCATGCATTTTTATGAATGTTTTTGTCATAGGACGGTTATAGTCTCATTTCGTTTTTTATACAATCTCTTAACCACACTTTTTCATCTAAAACATTGAAGTAAAGTCGCTATTTTGTCCATAAGTCATTAAGTTATGTTGATTTTCTGCCTTTTTGAAGCTTATAATCACAGCAGATTCTAAACAAGAAACGACTGAAAGCGAAGGACGATAATGTTGAAGAACAGCAAGAGCTTGGCTATTGGTTTGGCCGCGATCATTTTCCTGGGTGCAT
>JAHFPI010000041.1 GCA_023266795.1 Rhodospirillales bacterium | reverse complement strand
AATCGCGGCGCCCAGCGCAATCGCCCCTTCCAGCGCGAGGCGCAGCTTGCCGGGCACGCCTTTGTGGCTGCTCCTGGTCAGCTTGGCGTAGTCGTCGGCGAAACCGATCGCGCCGTAGCCGAGGAACACGCCCAGCACAATCCACATATAAGGGTTGGAAATATCCACCCAGAGCAAGGTGGAGACGGTGACCGAAAAAATAATCATCAGCCCGCCCATCGTCGGCGTGCCTTTTTTCTTGAGGTGCGTTTCGGGGCCGTCGGAGCGGATGGGCTGGCCGCCGCCCTGCTTCGATTTCAGCCAGCGGATGACGGCGGGGCCGATCATGAAGCTGATAACCATTGCCGTCAGGATAGCGCCGCCGGACCTGAACGTCAGGTATTTGAACAGGTTGAACGGCTGGAAATAATCCGCCAGCGGGTAGAGCAGGTTATACAGCATTCAGCGTTTCCTTTGTTTTTGTTTGCGGCAGCGCCAGCGATTGCAGGGCATGGACGATATAGGACATCTTGCTGCCGGCAGAGCCTTTAATGAGGATGATGTCCCCCGGCCGGACGGCGGCGGTCACCAGCGCGGCCAGTTGCTGGCTGTTGTTGGTATGCTCGCCGCGCCAGTCTTCGGGCAGGGTCTGGTAGAGCGCGTCCATCTGCGGCCCGCAGCAGAAAACCAGATCGGCTTTGGCATGGAGCAGCGGATTGGCCAGCGCGGCATGGAGCAGCGGGCCGTCCTTCCCCAGTTCCAGCATATCGCCCAGCACGGCAATGCGTCGCCCGCCGGGCACGGGTTCCGCCATGGCGAAGACCCCGAAGGCCGCCAGCATGGAGGCGGGGTTGGCGTTGTAGCTTTCGTTGATGATGGTGAAAGGCGGCTGCCCTTCGGTCATCGTTATGACGATGCGGTTGCCGCGCCCTTCGACGGGCTCGGAATTTTTAAGGGCGTCGACGGCGATGTTCAGGTTCCCGCCCAGCGCCTTGACGACCGTGAGCGCGCCCAGCGAATTGAGGGCGATATGCTTGCCGGGAATGCTGAGCTTGTATTTTACCCGCTCGCCCAGAATGTCGGCTGTGATTTTTGTGCTGTCGGCATGCAGGGCGCAGTCGATCAGGCGCGACTGCGCGTGGTCTTCCTCGCCGAAGGAGAATATTTTCGTGATGCCGCGTTTTTCGGCATGGCCCTTCAGGCGGGCGAAGTGCGGATTGTCGATATTCAGCACGGCGATGCCGTCCTTATCCATGCCAAGAAAAATTTCCGCCTTGGCGTCGGCGATGGCTTCGGCATTCTTGAAAAATTCGATATGCACCGGCTCGACGGTGGTGATGATCGCGATATGCGGTTTCACCTGTTCCGTCAGTTTTGTCAGTTCGCCGGCGTGATTCATGCCCAGCTCAAAGATGCCGTAGACAGCCTCTTTCGGCATGCTGGCGAGCGACAGCGGCACGCCCCAGTGGTTGTTAAAGCTTTTTTTGCTGGCGTGGGTTTTGCCAAGCGCGGCGAAAACAATCGCCAGCATTTCCTTGGTGCCGGTTTTTCCCGCAGAGCCGGTGACGGCGATGATTTTCGCCTTGGTGCGCGCGCGGGAGGCGATGCCGAGTTTTTCCAGCGCCTGCATGGTGTCCTCGACAACAACCAGCGGCATGTCCGGCTTCGCGGCAAACCCCTTTTTGACAATCGCCCCTGCCGCGCCCGCTTTGAAAGCGGCTTCCACATAATCGTGGCCGTCAAGCGCGTCGCCTTTGAGCGCAAGGTAGACATCGCCGCGCTTGAGGGTGCGGGTGTCGATGGAAACGCCGGTCGCCGTGAAGGGGTGCGTTGCTTTGCCGCCGGTCGCGGCGGTGATTTCTTCGGATGTCCACAGGATATGCTTTGTCATTTGCTGATCTCCAGCACGGCGGCGCGGGCTTCGCTGACATCGTCGAAGGGCAGGATGTCCTTGCCGACGATCTGCCCCTGCTCATGACCTTTGCCGGCGATGACCAGCACATCGTCCGGCCCCAGATGACGGATCGCGGCGCGGATGGCGTCGCGCCGTCCGGCGATTTCCTCGGCTTTTGTTCCGGCTTTCATGAGTTCCTTGCGGATTGCGCCTGCATCTTCGGTGCGCGGGTTGTCGTCGGTGACGATGACTTTGTCGGCGAGGCGCGCGGCGATTTCACCCATCATCGGGCGTTTGCCACGGTCGCGGTCGCCGCCACAGCCGAACACGACATGGAGATGTTTCGGCGTGTGCGGGCGCAGGGCCTTGAGCATGGTCTCCAGCCCGTCGGGCGTGTGGGCGTAATCGACATAGATTGGCGCGCCGTTCGGGTGCTTCGCTGCGAGCTCCAGCCGCCCGCGCACGCTTTGCAGGCGCTCAAGCGTATAGACGCCCTGCATGTGCAGCAGCCGGTTGTCGGGATCTTCGGCGAGGACAAGGCCGAGCGCGCAAAGCGCGTTGGAAGCCTGAAAATCGCCGACCAGCGGCAGTTCCAGCTCATAGCGTTCGCCAAAAACCATGAGTTCGATAAACTGGCCGTCGGTGAGGGGACGTTGCCGGGACAGGCGGATATCTTTGGCCTTGACGCCAAAATCGATCACGCGGATGCCGCGTTTTTTGCAGACGTCGCGCACAGCGTCGGAATAGGGCGCGTCGCTGTTGATGACGGCGACACCGTCATCCGCCAACACTTCGCGGAACAGGCGCAGTTTCGCTTCCAGATAAGCTTCCATCGTGCCGTGATAATCAAGATGGTCGCGGGTCAGGTTGGTGAAGGCGGCGGCGGTGATGTGCAGGCCGTCCAGCCGGTACTGGTCGAGCCCCTGGCTGGAGGCTTCGAGCGCCAGATGCGTCACTCCCGACGCTTCAAGCTCGGCGATTTCCGCGTGCAGCGTAACGGGGTCCGGCGTGGTGAGCGAGCCGGGGCGGCTGATGCCCGTGCCGTCCGTAAAGTTTGCAACGATGCCGATGGTGCCGAGGCAGGCGGCGGCATGCTCCATCGACTGCCACATCTGGCGGCAGAAATTGACGGTGGAGCTTTTGCCGTTGGTGCCTGTCACAGCGACGATGACATCCATCTGCTTGCCGAAAAAGGCGGCGGCCATTTTGGCAAAGCAGCGGCGCGGGTTTTTATCTTCCAGCAGGACGGCGGTTTTGGAATTTATCACGGTGCCTTCCGGCGCGAGAATGGCGGCAGCGCCGTTTTTTACGGCCTCCTCGATAAACAGGCGGCCATCCTGTTTTTTTCCGGCGAAGGCGGCGAAAAGGTAGCCCGCCCGCACTTCGCGCGAGTCGGATGTCAGGCCGGTGATGTTTACGTCATCCGCCCTGTCTTTATCGCTGATCTTTATTCCGTCAGCTTCAGTGATCAGTTCCAAGAGCCGCAAGGGAGCTTCCTTCCTTCAGTTCTTTCATGTAAACGCCCATCTCTCTTTCAATGTCTTTGCGGCCGCGCTCCAGATCGGGCGGGATCTGGTATAGCGGCCCCATCTGTTCGATCACGCTGGCAACGGCGGGCGCCGCCGTCCAGCCGCCGGTCGCGTAGCCGTGCGTATCTTCCGTCCCCTGCGGTTCGTCCACTATGGCGAGGACGGCGTAACGCGGCGATTGTATCGGAAACACGCCGAGGAAAGACGAGAGCAGGGCTTTATGCTCGTAGCTGCCGTTCTGGTTTTTTTCGGCAGTGCCGGTTTTTCCGCCGACGTCATAGCCCTGCACCCACGCGTTGCTGCCGGTGCCGTCGACGACCACCAGCTCCAGCAGCTGACGCATCTGGTCGGAGGTCTGGGCGCTGACGACGCGGACGCCGTCCGGAATCAGCGACAGGTTATTTTTTTTCTCCGTCCCGATAAGCGTCGGGCGCGGCATGATCCCGCCGTTGACCAGCGCTGAAGCCGCCCGCATCAGGTGCAGCGGGCTGACTGCGATGCCGTGGCCGAAGGAGGTCGTCAGCGTGCTGACATCGCGCCACGGTGACGGATAAAGGGGGAATCCCCTTTCCGGCAGCTCGACCGGCGCCTGCTCCATGAAGCCCATCGTTTTGTAAAAATTCCGCAGCCCGTTGTTGCCGAGGCTGGCGGCCATTTTCGCCGTGCCGACGTTCGAGGAATAGATGAAAATTTCCGGGACGGTCAGCGGGCGGCGCTTGGCATGGAAATCGGAAATGGTGAAGCGGCCTATTTTGATGGGGTTGGTGGCGTCGAATATCGTGGAAAAATGCACCTTGCCGCTGTCGAGCGCGGCGGCGGTCGAAAAGAGCTTGAAGGTCGAGCCCATTTCAAACACGCCCAGCGTGGCGCTGTTGAATTTCTGCAGGTCGGTGGCGTCGCCGACATGGTTGGGGTCGAAGTCCGGCAGGGATACCATAGCGATGATTTCGCCGGTGTTGACATCCATCACCATGCCGCTGCCGCCCTTGGCGTGGAATTTTTTGACCGCCTTGTCGAGTTCGCGGTGCAGGATATGCTGGATGCGCAGGTCAATCGTCAGCTGGACGGGCTTTTCCCCTTCGGCCAGCTGTTTGTTGAAGGATTTTTCAATGCCGGCGATGCCGGTGCCGTCAACGTCGGTATAGCCGATGATATGCGCTGCCAGATTGGCGTTGGGATAAATGCGCCGGTCTTCTTCCTGAAAGCCGAGAGCCGGATTGCCGAGCGCGTTGATCGCGTATTCCTGCTTCGGCGTCACGTCGCGCTGTATCCAGATAAAGCGCTTTCCGGAGGAAAGTTTTCCGAGGAGGCCGGCATAGTTCTGTTCCGGCAGGATGTCGGCGAGGCTTTTGGCCAGCTTTTCCGGCGCATCAACGAGCGTGGCATCGGCGTAAACGGAGGCCATTTTCAGGGAGGTGGCCATCAGCCTGCCGTTGCGGTCGATGATAGTGCCGCGCAGCGGCCTGTCGAGAGGTTTGATGTCTTCACTGCCGGCGGTTTCTGCCTTATTTCCGGCGTGGCGGAGCAGGGTAAGATCGACCATCCGCAGGCCGATGGCCAGATACCCCATCATCAGAACCATGGCGAACAGAACCAGCCGCGCCCGTGCCTGATCAAGCGTATGCGAGCGCGAACCGCTGATCGTTATTTTCTTTTGCTGGAAAGAATTATCCGCCATCATTCAACACCAAGGCTTTTTATCACATCGCCAAGCCTGCGGGAATTTGTGGCGGCGGTGATGGGCGGTGTCGGCCGGATAACAGCGGGTGCTTCCGGTTTCAGGATTTTGATTATTGGCGGCGGCGCGACGGTAACAGCGGCTATGTCCGGCTTCGCGGTTTCCTGTGTTTCGGCTGCCGCTTCCGGCACCTGCACCGTGGCGGGCCGTGGCGGCAGGTCTTCCACGCGGGCGAACTGGCTGCCTTTCATGGGCGCGAGCTTCAGATAGGCCTTCGCCAGCTTTTCCAGACGTACCGGCTGGTTCAGATAGCCCCATTCAGTATGCAGGACGCGGATGGATTCTTCCTCCTTGCTGATTGAAACATCAAGAGCGGCAAGTTTTACCCGTTCGTCATGGACTTTCTGGCTGGTGTGGAACAGGGTAATGCCGCAGAGCGTGGCGAAAAACAGCCAGAGCAGCGTTGATTTACGCATGATGCACCTCGTCGTGCCATGCGGCGGCGGCGGTGCGGATGCCGTATCTGAGCCGTGCCGAGCGGGAACGGGGGTTCAGGCTGATTTCGGCGTCAGAGGCTTTCAGGCCGTTGCTTTCTTCAATGACAAAGGTGGGCGACGGCCCCGCAGGCGCCGCCGGCAGATGGCGGGAATTGTTGCCGAGCGCGCCGGCGCGCTGCTTCAGGAAATTTTTTACGCGCCAGTCTTCAAGAGAATGGAAGGACACGACGACCAGCCGACCCTCCGGCAGCAAAATATTTTCGGCGGCCTGCAGGGCTTTTTCAAGCTCGCCCAACTCGTCGTTCACGTGGATGCGGAGCGCCTGAAAGGTTTTGGTGGCGGTATCGGTTTTCAGTTTCGGGTGCTGCGGCAATACGCTGTGGACGATGTCCGCCAGTTGCAGTGTCGTTGCTATCGGCGTCAGCGCGCGCGCCATGACGATTTTTTTTGCAATCCGCCGCGAGGCGCGTTCTTCGCCGTAGGTAAAAATAATATCGGCAAGATCCTTTTCGGAGGCGGTGTTGACGACGTCGGCGGCGCTTGCCCCCGCCTGACTCATGCGCATGTCCAGCGGGCCGTCCTTCTGGAAGGAAAATCCCCGCGCGGCGGTGGAGAGCTGCATTAACGATACGCCGATGTCGAGAACGAAGCCGTTGATGTGCGTTATATTTTCGGTTCTTAAAATTTGCGCGATGCTGCCAAAGCAGCCGTGCAGGGGAATGAGCCGTCCGGAAAAATCCTTGGCCATGCTGACAGCGCGGGCGTAGGCTTCGGGATCGCGGTCAACGGCGTAGACGGTGCAATCGGCCGCCTGCAAAATGGCGCGGGTGTATCCGCCGGCGCCGAACGTGCCATCAACGTAAATGCCGCCGTCTTCGGGTTGCAGGGCGTGCAGAACCTCGTTCAGCATCACCGGAATATGCGCGGGTGATGATTGTGATAGGTGCTGAGAGCGTGAATTTTTCATCGCCGCCTGAAATCTTAATTATTATTATGTTCTGTCAAACCCGCCCGCTTAAAACCCGGCCCACCGGCAGGAACAACCCCTTATTAACCCTATGTTAACTTTACACATCGGCGCTGCGGGCGTCAACGTAAACGGCCTGAAATTTATTTTAGGGTCGGGAGTGTTCCGTTGACATATTCCGCAAAAGAAAAACGCGCCGTTGAAGGGCGCGTTTTTTTATCTTGGCGTCGTTACCGGCGTTAAATCAGAACACCTCATCGCCGCCGATTTTAGGCCTGCCGATGGGACGGGGTTTGATTTGTTGCCCGCCGCCCTTGACGAGTTCGAGCGTGCCTTTCGCGTCAGCTTCCATCCTGAAGACGGAGGAAGTGACCTGTGCGGCGCGGTTGAAGGTATCAAGCAGGCGCTTGTCGAGTTTCTTGTCGGCGCCCCACAGCAGCTTGGCGTTGGCGAATAACGATTCTTCCTGCCCCGGCGGGAAAGCCAGTTTTTGCCCGGTTTGCAGCTGTTTTTGCGACTGGCCGACAATGCTCTCAAGGCTGGCCGTCAATATGGCCATATTGACGCGTTTCGCATCACCGCTGGCGGCGGCAAGGTTGGCTTCGCGTGCGCCCGGATAGGCATTGATGTGAACCACTTCCGCCACAAGATTGGCGATGGTGTCGCCGAATTTTTCTGCCACGTTCTTGTAATCGACGGGAGAGCGGACGCAGCCGGCGAGAAGCACCGCCGCGATCAGTTCCGGTGAAGCTTTGTCGCTGTAGCTCTGGATTTCCATGGCGGGAGCGATGCTTTGTTTTGTAAATCTGTCGTTCAGCGCATCGGCGACAACGCGCGGCCCCATGCCCATCTGCGCGGCGCGCACCCTGTCCAGCTCGGTTTTTTCGCGGGTGAAATCGGCTTCGGTGAGTTTCTGTGCATTTTTGGCTGCCGTCATCGCCTGCAGGTTTTGTGCATAATACGCATCGATCTGCTGCTTGAAGTTCATCATCGCTTCGCTGCTGAGGGATTGCGCATAGGCAGCGCCGTAATTGAAGGCATCTTCAACAAGTTTGTCGTTCTGTAGTCCTGACTCTTGGAATCTCATGGGGCTTCTCCAGCTTGGGATGATGTTACGAACAGGTTTACAGAAGTAGCATTATTTTCGGGGGAGTACAACTGATTCCAGCCTGATTTTACTCGCCGCTTTGCAGCAGGGTGCCGGCTTTACGGGCGCTGTTGAAAGATAATTGCAGTATCGATATGGAAAAAATCATATAGAGGCAATTAAGACCAAAAGAGGCCAGAATGTGATAGGTGTCTGCGCGCCCTTCATGCACCAGCGTCCGTAACCCTTCAAAGACATGCGAGGCGGGCAGGGCGTTGGCGACACCCTGCAGCCAGACGGGGAGCATAGCCACCGGATAGTAAACGGCGCAAATCGGCGCCAGTAAAAAGGTTAACGCCCAGGCGAGACTTTCCGCGCCCGGACCCGCCTTGATGAGCATGGCGGTAATCAGCAGGCCGAGCCACCAGCCCATGAACATCAGGTTGAAAAACAGGAACAGCACCGGCCATCCGAGGCCGAAGATTGAAAACCCGTAGAACGGAATGGCCAGAAAAGCGGCCGGCAGCATTCCCGTCAGCGCGCGGATGACGCTGTAAAGCATCATCGATATCCACCATTCATAAGGCCGCAGCGGGCTGACGAACAGGTGCCCCAGATTGCGCGCCCAGATTTCCTCCAGAAAGGACAGCGACACACCCAGCTGGGAGCGGAACAGGAAATCCCACAAAAGGACGGCGCCGAGCAATGTGCCGAGAGCGATGGTCAGCGGTGTGGTGTTCTGGTGCGCGAAGAACTGGCTGATGAAACCCCATAGCACCATCTGGATCGTCGGCCAGTAGATAATCTCGATCACCCGCGCCGGCGAGCCGCGCAGGACATAAAAATACCGGAGGAGCATGGCGTGGATGCGCTGGAGGGCTGCGGTCATGCGGCCTCTTCCTTGCGGGCGATGTCGAGGAACACGTCTTCCATGTTCTGCCGGCCGTAAATTTTCATCAGTTCCTGCGGCGTGCCGCGATTGACGATTTTACCCCGGCGCATCATCAGGATATTATCGCAGAGCCGTTCCACTTCCTGCATATTGTGGGAAGCCATGAGAATGGTCGCGCCGTTCTTTTTTCGGTAATGGTCAAGCGTGCTGCGGAGGCGGTCCGCCACATCAGGATCAAGTGAGGCGGTTGGCTCGTCCAGCAGCAGCAGCTCCGGCGTATTGACAAGGGCTTTCGCCAGTGACACGCGGGTCTGCTGCCCGGCGGAGAGCCGGCCCAGCGGACGGTCGAGGAATTCTTTCAGGTCGAGTTCGGCGGCCAGTTGCTCGATCCGGTCCTCGAGGTTTTTAACATTATAAAGCTTGCCGTAGATGCGCAGATTCTGGCGCACCGTCAGCGTGCGCGGCAGGTCGACATAGGGCGAGGAAAAATTCATTTTCTGCAGGGCGTCATAACGGTCGGTCTGCATATCGTGGCCGAGAATGGTGACGGTGCCGGACGTCGGCTGCAGAATTCCCAGCAGCATGGCGATGGTGGTGGTTTTGCCGGCGCCGTTGCCGCCGAGCAGGGCGGTGATCCCGCCTTTGGGAATGTCAAAAGAGATGTCGTCAACCGCGAGAACGTCGCCGAATTTTTTGGTGAGAGACTGTACGGAAACGATAACGGACATGGAGATTAATCCTTGTCCTTCTTATCCTTCTTGCGGAAGCTGTCGAGGGAAATGACCTCGCCCTTTTTCTTTTCCTTGTCGTTCTTGTCGACGTCGAGCTCTTCCGCCTCGAAGTGGATTTCGTCCTCGTCGTCTTCGGACAGCGGCTGGAATTGCAGCGCGAAATTCACGGAAGGGTCGGCAAAAATAGTGACCGCCGCCAGCGGGATCGTCAGGCGCTCCGGCACGTTGTTGAAGCTCAGCATGACGGTGAATTTTTCGTCATCGACTTCCAGGTCGTAAAACTGGTGTTGCAGCACAATCGTCATCTCGCCCGGATAGCGTTCCTTGAGGTAGCTGGGGACCTTGACGCCGGGATGGTCGGTGAAAAACGTAATATAGAAATGGTGATCCTCGGTAATGCCCTCGTCGACGACTTCCTGCAAAGCCTGCTTCACCACGCCACGCAGCGCTTTTTCCACCATTTTGTCGTACCGGAAGGCCTCTTCGTGGTCACGGGTCATTTTATTGCTGGCTCCGCCCTTTTTTACACTTCATCTGCCCAGTCTAGTCAGACTTCTCTCCGCTGTCACTGGATTTAATCGCCGTATTATGTTGAAAAAACGGGGGCAGTTCTGTTGCTAGGCCTGCCCCCACGCCCCACCTCGCCTATCACTAGGAAAGGGATTGATTGCTAACTCGTAAGGTCGCGATTAAGCGGCGATACGGAGTTCGACCCTTGCGGGTGCGTTGTCGTTAGCATTTGTAGTTTTTAGCCCGATAACGGTGGATACCATGCCGGACGAAAGCAACTGCCTTTACTACGCACGTCGATCCTATTTCGGCCCCATATCGTAAGGGTCTTTTAGAACCCTAAACTTAGAAAGTGGTGGAGCCGCCGGGTACCGCCCCCGGGTCCGTATCGCCTATTCCGCAGCACGTTTATCGTCATAGCCAGCAAGCTGGCATCTACCATTATATGCCAAATTCCCTAAAAATCCAGAAGATTATCTAAAAGGCGGGATTTACCGGACTCCGGCTTTGGGGTGTTGCTCGCTGTTATTGGGGCAGCCTCTGTGGAACCCAATCGGTAAGTTTTCTGCGCAGGAAAGCTTTGCGGATTTCGGCGGTCAGTTTTTTCTGGTCATTATCGGCAGCTCCCCAAAAAATATTAGCCAGCGAGGGACGGAGAATTTTTTTGGGCAGGGTATCCGGCGGCAGCGCGACTAGATAGTTGTGGGTGCCGGAAAAACCTTTGCCCAATCGTAGAACATCCTGAATATTGGCGGTATTTATCCCATCTCCGAGGCCTGTCCCACTTCCTATTTCTGGCCCCCTGTCAGGAGGGCTTTCGTTCGGCTTTGTGTCATTGGTTCTGAAAACACCCCATATTCTTCCAAAAGATTTGCTTGCTCTTGTGCCATAGTATTGGAGATAAGATGGTTTAGAAAACCATGATAAAAACTTCTCCATGAGGTCAGCGCTTTCGTTAGCCAGTGAAGTTTGCAGCGCATCCGAAATCTCGGCACCCTGCTTTCTTAATACTGCCGCGCTGTATTGATCTGCCGCCCTTTTTCCAAAAGCGCCGGCATCTGCTTCGAATAAGGCTGTTTTTATAAAAGACTCAGAAAAACTTCCGAAAGAAGCACTGTTTGCAAGCCCGTAGTAATCTTGCCAGGCATGGCGGATTTCATGCGTAATCGCTTCTACGGCATATTTTGTATTCTGTTTTATATTTTGCGCCGTCTTTTCTGTGATAGCCAGAACGCCTGTGTTGCGACTGTAATAAGCGCCGCAATCCACCGCTGTCCGATCAATAAAAAATCTTACATCGTGAGAATTTGCCCAGTCCAGCGCCTGCGCTAGCAGTGGAACCTCTGCGGCGAGATCAAAAATTTCTTTCAGACGTTTTTCATCTTCGACGATGCGTTCAGCCGACCATGTAGCCCGAAGAGCTTCAAAGCTGCTTTGATTCCAACGGACTTCCGGTTTTGGAGCTTTTCTTGCTGTCATTGTGGAATCTTCTGCGCCAGCTTGGCGGCGAGCTTTTTACGCAGGTAAGCCTTGCGGATTTCAGTGGTCAGTTTCTTCTGATCGTCATTGGCGGCTCCCCAGAAAGTGTTAGCGAGGGAAGGCCGGAGAATCTTTTTGGGCAGGATGTCCGGCTGTAATCCGGCCAGATAATGGGCCGTGCTGTGGAAGCTTCTACCAAGCTGCAGAAAGCTTTGCGGGCTGGTGATGTCAAACCCCGTTGTGGGCATCGGAAGGTATGACACAAATTCGGGGCCAGTATTTTTAGAGCCGTCTTCTTTTGGATCCAACTGGCAGCTTTTTTCTGTCTGCGGATTAATGGCCGGATAAATCCACTTGACGTAGTAGTCGCTGCCGAGCATGCCGTAGAATTGCGTTGTTTCCGGTGAAGAAAACCAGGATAAAAATTTTTCTTTGAGGTCGGCGCTTTCATTTGTCAGGGAGGAACGGAGGGCAGCCGGGACGGCGCGGTGTTTCTTTTTTAATTGTGTTGCCCGATATTCATCTTTTGCCCTTTCCCCAAATGCTGCGGCATCAGCCTCTATAAGAGCCGTTACGATAAAACTGTCGGAAAAGTTTGGGGAATTGTTTTCGCGAAAGCCGTGATAATCCTGCCAAGCGTGGCGAACTTCGTGCACGATCGCAGCCACGGCAGCTGTCGGCGAAGAGAGTTCTAGCTCCTTGATGCCTACAATGCCGGTGCCGAGCGTGTAATAAGCCCCCATGTTCACAACTGTCCGGTCAACGAAGAATTTTATGCCGTGCTGGTTTGCCCACTCCAGCGCCTGCGCCAGCAGCGGCGAGTCTGCGGCCAGCTTAAAAATTTCCTGCAGGCGCGTTTTATCCTCTGCTATCCGCTCCGCAGACCATGTGGCTTTGAGTTTTTTAAACTCGCTCCTGTCCCAATGGACTTCCGGCTTATGAACTGTATTTGCGGTCATTAAAAACTTTCTAAATTAAGTCACCATCCTATATTAAGTCATGTATTATGTCAATTATTGTTTTTCGTAATTATTAACAGACAACTCCCTGTAAAATATCGAATTTTTCGGGC
>JAHFPI010000203.1 GCA_023266795.1 Rhodospirillales bacterium | reverse complement strand
CCGTAGAGCAGCAGTCCCGATGACAGGGCGCCAAGCACAAAGTACTTCAGCCCCGCTTCCGTCGATCGGACGCTGTCGCGCTGGATAGCGGCCAGCACATAGAGCGGCAAACTCTGGAGCTCCAGCCCCATATAAAGAGCAATCAGGTTGTTGGCGGAAATCATCAGCATCATGCCGAGCGTCGCAAACAAAATCAGAATGGGATATTCGATCCGGTTGATATTTTCCCGTTCCAGATATTTTGTCGCCATCAGCAGGGAAACGGCGGAACCCCCGACAGCCAGCAGTTTCATATAGGTTGAAAACCCATCGGTGACAAACATGCCGTTGAAAGCGGTTTCGCCCATGCCGCCGCGACAGGAATAAAAGACGGCTCCGGCAACGGCCAGCAGCGTCAAAACACCCGCCCACGCAATCAGCGAATAATTCTCTTTTTTACCCGCCACGCCCAGCAGGAGCAGAAACAGGGTCATTGTCGCCAGCATCAACTCCGGAAAAGCCGCCATCAGATCGGATGATTGAAAAAGGCTCATGGCTTATTCTTTCTTCTGTAAGAGAGTGTCGTCAACAGGCACCTGAAGGGTATCCGCATTGGCGCTGTTGTAACGCGTAATGACTTTTTCAAGCGCCGGCGCCATGGGGTTGATAAAGCTGGACGGATAAACCCCCATCCAGAACACCAGCGCGACCAGGGGCGCAAAAATGGCGATCTCGCGGATATTCATATCCGGCATGGCCTTGACATCGCTATGGGTCAACTCGCCGAAAACCACGCGTTTATACAGGTACAGCATATAAGCCGCGCCAAGAACGACGCCGGTTGCAGCAAGGAAAGTCACCAGCGTATTGACCTGATAAACACCCAGCAGAACCAGAAACTCCCCGACAAAGCCGGAAGTGCCCGGCAGGCCAACGGAGGCCAGCATGAAAATCATGAACACAACCGCATAGCGCGGCATATTCTCCACCAGACCGCCGTAACGGGCGATCTCACGCGTATGCAGGCGGTCATAAACGACGCCGACGCAAAGGAAGAGTGCGGAGGCGACGACCCCGTGCGACAGCATCTGGAACATCGCGCCCTGCAGCCCCTGCGTGGTCAGGGTAAAGATGCCGATTGTCACAAACCCCATGTGCGCCACGGACGAATAAGCGATCAGCTTCTTCATGTCCTCCTGCGCGAGGGCGACCAGAGAGGTATAAATCACCGCGATGACGCTCAGGGAGAAGATCAGCGGCGTGAAATACTGGGACGCCTCCGGCAGCATCGGCAGGGAGAGCCTCAGGAAGCCGTAACCGCCCATTTTCAGCAAAACACCGGCCAGAATGACCGAACCCGCCGTGGGCGCCTCGACGTGCGCATCCGGCAACCATGTATGCACCGGCCACATCGGCACCTTCACCGCAAAGGACGCCAGAAACGCCAGCCAGACCCATTTCTGCATGGTCAGCGGAACGGAAGCCTGCATCAGCGTGGGAATATCAGCCGTGCCGAACTGGTGATACATCGACAGAATGGCGATCAGCATCAATACCGAGCCCAGCAGGGTATAAAGAAAGAACTTGAATGCAGCATAGACGCGGTTCTTCCCACCCCAGACGCCGATAATGACGAACATCGGGATCAGTACGCCTTCGAAGAACACATAGAATAAAATCAGGTCAAGCGCCGAAAACATGCCCAGCATCATGGTTTCCAGCAGCAGAAAGGCCATCATGTATTCGCGGACGCGCTTCTGGATCGACTCCCAGCTCGCCAGAATGCAGATCGGCGTCAGCAGCGTGGACAGGAGGAGGAAGAAAACGGAGATCCCGTCGACGCCCATCTTGTAAGCGATATTAAAACCGGGCAGCCAGTCGAATCTTTCGACAAACTGGAAATCCGCCGATGATTTGTCGAACCCCATGTACATGTAAACGGACAGCGCGAACGTGACCAGCGACGTAACCAGCGCAATGCTTCTGGCATTGGAGGCAACGGCCTTTTCGTTTCCCTGCACGCAGAGGATCAGAAAAACACCCAGCAGCGGCAGAAAGGTGATCAGCGATAAAATGGGAAACGTAATCATGTTTTATATCCCTACCTTTGCGCCATAAAAATATAAGCCGTCACGAACACCACCACCCCTACCAGCATGGCAAAAGCGTAATGATAGACATAGCCGGTTTGAACCTTGCTGGTTTCGCGGGATGTTCCCGCAATCGCGGCGGCAATCCCGTCGGGCCCCAGTCCGTCGATGATTTTCCCGTCACCGACTTTCCACAGCTTGTAGCCGATAAAGAAAGCGGGCAGCACGGCGATTTTATTATACAGCTCGTCGAAATACCATTTGTTGTAAAGGAGGTTATAAACTCCCTTGAAAGCAGCTGCGATTTTTGCGGGCACGCCTGTCGCCTTCATATAGAAGAGGAAAGCCAGCAGAATTCCCGCTGCCCCGATCAGGGTTGGCAGCAGCTTGACCCATTCCGCCACATGATGCGCCTCGGCAATCGAGTCATGCTCCGGATTGACGAAGATGCTGGCAGACCAGAATTCCATCCGGCCTTCGCCGACAAATAAGCTATGCCCCCACCATCCGGCAAAGACCGCGCCTGCAGCAAGGAAATAAAGCGGCGCCATCATCACCAGCGGCGATTCATGCACATGCGCCATCGTATGCTTGTCGGCGCGGGGCTTGCCGTGGAACGTCAGGAACAGCAGGCGCCACGAATAAAACGCCGTCATGAACGCCGCCGCAATCCCCAGACAGTAGGCGAAATAACCGACCTGGCTTCCCGCTGCAAAGGACGACTCCAGAATAAGGTCTTTGGAATAATATCCGGCAAAGAACGGGACTCCGGCCAGCGCCAGATTGCCGATCCACATCAGGATATAGGTGCGCGGGATAAGCTTATAGATGCCGCCCATCTTCCGCATATCCTGCTCGCCGCCCATCGCGTGAATGACCGAACCCGCGCCAAGAAACAGCAGCGCCTTGAAGAAAGCGTGCGTGAACAGGTGGAACATCGCCGCGCTATAGGCCGACACGCCGAGCGCGAAGAACATATAGCCCAACTGGCTCATGGTCGAATAGGCGATCACGCGCTTGATGTCAAACTGCGTCAGGGCGATCGTCGCCGCAATAAAGGCTGTCAGCGCCCCGATCACCGTGATGAATTCACGCACCGGTTCCGCATATTCATACAGCGGCGACATGCGGGCGACCATGAACACGCCGGCGGTCACCATCGTCGCCGCATGGATCAGGGCGGAAATCGGCGTCGGGCCTTCCATCGCATCGGGCAGCCATGTATGCAGTCCCAGCTGCGCCGATTTACCCATCGCGCCCACGAACAGCAGCGCGCAGATCAGGTTGATGGCGTTAAATCCATGCCC
>JAHFPI010000202.1 GCA_023266795.1 Rhodospirillales bacterium | reverse complement strand
TTGCCCCTGAGGCGCTCGCGCAGCCTGTCGACGAACTCGTCGCTTTCTATGGACTGTCCGGAGATATTGACGGCGAACCTGTCCCGCGTATTTTGGCTGGATATATACCTGACGGCCTGCGTGCACACCGCCATGTCAAAATCGGCCGCCAGCCCGACTTCCTCGCCGAAGGTAATCCATTCATAAGGCGTGCTGCCGTCCCTGAAGCGGGACAGTATCTCGTAATGGGCGATGTCGAGGTCGGTCAAACTCACGATGGGCTGGAACTGCAAATAGAAATCAAGCTTCACCGTCATCTGCTTGAAGCGCTCGATCTTCTTGGTGTTCTCGTTCAGGAAGCCCTTGAGGCCCTCGTTCAGGCTTTGCACCGTCAGTTTGGAGCCACTTTTTTCAAAGGAATTCAGGGTATACATCAGCGCCCGCGACACTTCTTTTTCGCTCAGCGTATCCAGATTGGCCTCGATGGACGTGCTCTTGACGGGCGCAACCGGCCCGCCCGGATCAGACTCCTTCAGCAAATCGGAGACCTGCTCCTGAATAACGTGCGATTTAATGCTTTTATCATGCAGCAGGCCGTAGTGGCTCTCGGATATGCGGGTTGCCGCCTGCCCGTCAATCGACCGCGACTTTAAAAGATTGCCCATCAGCACCACCATCTGATCCCATCGGTCTTTGGACAGCCGGTTTTTCATGCTCTGCATATCGGGCATTTCCAGCAGGGTCATGCTGACTTCCTGTCCCGCTTCGCTGGCGATCTTTATGGCGTTCTGCGCCACCTTGATAAACTCGTCTTTCCCGATCAGGGCGTTTTCCTTCTCCTCCTTGCGCTGCTCCAGCCCCTGCAGCCGCATCATCGCGTTAGGAAAGGCCAGCGTAATGTAGAGAATATTCTTGCCCGGCATCTTGATGGCCGTGAACAAAGCGCCCACGGTTTTTTTCCGGCTGTTGTCCTGAATGGTGACCAGCAGCGGGCCGCAGCGCCTTCCCGGCGTGGCGTTCTTTACCGTTTCTTTCAGGAGATACCTGTCGGATTCTAAAAACAGATCCGTCCAGATACGTTCCCTGATGGCCTGATCGTTGAATCCCGTCAGATGCTTCACCGCGCCCGAGGCAAAAGATACGCGCCCTTCGGCATTGACCTCCATCAAGAGATCAGACGCCGCAAACGCGAACGCCAGAAAACGGTCGCGCTGCTCGAGAATATCGTCCGCTATGGCCACTTACCCTCCGGCAAAGGTGTCCCCTACGCATAAGTTTTCTTTCACCAAGTGTAAGTATAGGTAATTGAAGCGCCCAGTGGAAAAGTTATTCAGACATTGCCGCATTGTTCTGGAAAAATATAGCTGGCTGCCAGAATTACCAGAAACTCCAAGCCCCGCCACGCCGGACTTGAAGTACAGAAAATGCCTGTCATGATGTAATATTGGATGCCTCAGTGGCAAAGGAAGACAGACACGATGCAACGGACGACTTTTATTGTCTTGGTAAACGCCTTCTCGCTTTATTGGTGGCTATTCCTCATTTATTCCCGCCACAAGACGGCGCAGGCGAAAGCGGCGGCACGGGCGAAACATCTGGCGGCGTGGGACGCCGCTTACAACAAGGCGCTGAAGGATGGTAAGGGCGAGTATTACGCCATGATGGAAGCCGCCAAAGCCATAAATGCGAACAAGGCCATACTCAAGCTATGGGACAGTGTATACGACAAAGCCGTAAATGCCGGCGCCAGCACCTATAAGGCAGGGACTAAGGCGACCGCAGCCGTGCGTCAGGAAGCTGTGCGCTAGAAGACCCCCGCATTGCCCATAAGACGGCTCTCGGACAATCCAAAAAATAAATTTGCTGGACAAAGAATAGCAGCAAATTCATGGGTATAACCTCAAAAATTAAGATATAGTTAATACGTGCACATAACTGTGCATGCTCTTATTACGACCTCAGGGGGTTTATATAAGCTGCTGTAAAAATGGGGATACCAGTTAGAAATTCTGGTCACCATGACTGAATGTCATGGATTTGATCGCGTGATTTTTTTGATCAAGGCGAAAGCGCTTGTCGTCACCGCTACTGCTTTGCTTTTAATGTCGGGTGTTGCGCAGGCAGAAGTCCCGATACCCGGCACCGCCCCCCTGCCAGCCGTTCAAACGCCCGCTCCACCCCAGAGCCAAACGCAGAATAAAGCCGATGACGCCGTAAACCTTGTCCTGCAAATCTTTGTCGACGGCATAGAAATGCAGGAATTCATCGAAGGCCAGCAGCAGAACGGCAAATACTACCTGCCGCTGGGAGATCTTTCACATCTGCTGGACTTTCCGATTACCGTCAACGGGGAGAAAAAAACCGCCGAAGGCTGGTTCATTGACGAAAAAAATAAAATTTCTCTCACGGAGAAAACAGCCGAGGTAAGGGGGGAAAAGACGCAGATTCTTCCGGGGATGATCCTGCCTGAAGAGAACGAGATTTTTGTTGAAACCGGCCTGCTGTCCAAATGGCTGCCGCTTGATTTCTCCGTAGACCTGCATCGCATGGTGTTGAGCATCACCGCGCATGCAACCCTGCCTTATCAGGCGGCGGCCTGGCGTCAAAAACTGCATGAAAAGTTCGAGCAGCAGCAACAGCTCAAGAAAACGGCCGAAGACGTCAACCTCAAAAAGCTCAAAACACCTTACAGCGGATTTGAATGGCCATCCGCCGACCTGACTCTTTCGCCCTCCTATCAACGCGGCAATAGAGGAATCCACACGGATTATTCCATTCAGGCCGCCGGAGATTTCGGGTATCTGACAGGCAGGCTTCACGCCTCCGGAAATCTAAACGACCAGTACCTTTCCGATCTGCGGGCAAGCTTTGGCCGCGATGATTATGAGCGGAAGTTGCTGGGCCCTCTCCATGCATCCTCCTTCTCGTTCGGCGACATCAATGCGGCCACTCTGGAGCAGGGAGTAACATCGGGCCAAGGCCGCGGGTTTATCATGACCAACCGCGCGCTGGACCGTCCGGATAAATTTGACATCACCAGATTTATCGGCGACGCAAAGCCGGGCTGGGATGTGGAGCTGTACAGGAACGACGCCCTGCTCGCCTTCCAGACCGTGGGCAGTAACGGCCGCTATGAATTCAACGAAATTCCCGTTTTATTCGGGGATAATATTTTTCGGCTGGTTTTTTACGGGCCTCAGGGGCAGCGGGAAGAAATATTCAAAACCGTAAACGCCGACAGCACGCTGCTCAAAAAGGGGGATTTCACCTACAATCTCTCCGCAGATCAAAAATCCCAAAGCCTCTTTGGCGTCTCCGATAATTCGACCAGAGACACCGGAAGCTTACGCACAGTAGGCGAAGTGGAATATGGCCTCAGTAAATGGATTACAACGACATTAGGCG
>JAHFPI010000201.1 GCA_023266795.1 Rhodospirillales bacterium | reverse complement strand
TAGAGTCTGCTCCTGCTGCACCGGCACCAACACCGGAAGCCGCTCCTGCGATGCCGTCACCAGAGCCAATGCCCGAAGCGGCACCAGCCCCTGCACCGGCAATGCCTGAAGCAGCGCCGGCTCCGATGCCGGAAGAGGCACCAGCTCCCGCACCGGCTCCGGTTAGTCCATAAGCCGGATAGATAACTGATACAAAAAGCCGCGGCGGTTTTTATCGTCGCGGCTTTTTCTTTGCCGAAGCACGGGGGGATGCCCTATACTTCACCATGAGCCGTAAAAGCATCAAATTTCCTTTCAGCAACAGCCACGGACAAAAACTTGTAGGCATCCTTGACCTGCCGCAGGAAGAGCCTGTGTTGTATGGCGTTTTTGCGCCCTGTTTCACCTGCACCAAGGAGTCTCACGCCGCCCACAAGGTCTGCCGCGCCCTGGCGGAAAACGGCATCGGGATGCTGCGGTTCGACATGACGGGGATCGGCGAAAGCGGGGGCAGCTTCGCGGATACGAATTTCTCCACCCGCATTCTCGATATTATCGCCGCGTGTCATGCCGTCGCCGCAGCCTATGCTGCGCCAAAAATCGTCATCGGCCACAGTATCAGCGGCACCGCCGCGCTGGCCGCCGCCGCGCATCTCCTGCAGTTGCAGGCGCTGGCGACTCTTGGCGCGCCCCGCGATCCGGAATACATTATCGATAAATTCCGGCAGAACAACCAGATTACCCTGAGGGGCGACAGCGCGGAGCTGATGGTCGCCGGACGGAAAATATCCGTCCGGAAAAGTTTTGTCGATGACATGCTGTCCCATGACGTTGCCGCCGCGACGGCGGCGTATGACCGCAAGCTGTTCATCTTTCACGCGCCGCAGGATGCCACCGTCAGCTTCGAGAACGCGCGCATACTCTATGACCGCGCCGGCGGCGACAAAGAGCTCCTGCCGCTGGGGGAATCGTCCACGCACCTGCTGGAGCAGGGCGGGGAGGATGCGGATTTCATCGCTGAAACGATTCGCGGCTGGTTCGACGCCCACCTGCAGGCATGACGCCTACTTGAATTTCTCCATCACCTGACGGTATCTTTCAAGGATAATTTCCTCGCGTTTATGGTGGCGGTTATGCACCACCCAGCGGCCGCCGACCATCACGTCCTTGACCGGATTCTCGTTGGAAGCGAAAATCGCCGCGTCGAGGATATGATCGCGGAGCTTGCCCGTCATAAACGGCAGATTGCTGTCCAGCACCAGAAAGTCGGCGCGGTGGCCGATCTCGATTTTGCCGATCTTCCGTCCCAGCGAGCGCGCCCCGCCGGAAAGGGCCTTTTCAAAAATAACCGCACCGACTGAAGGGTTTTCCGGCTGCTTGATCAGGGTCCGTTCGCGGAAGACCAGACGCTGGACGTATTCGAGCCAGCGCAGCTCTTCCACGACGCTGACGGAGATATGGCTGTCGGAGCCGATGCCGAAGCTGCCGCCGGCATTGAAAAAATTCACCAGCGGAAAAATACCGTCGCCCAGATTGGCCTCGGTGGTCGGGCACAACCCCGCAACAACGCCGGATTTCGCCAGCGCTTTCGTCTCTGCATCCGTGATGTGCGTGCAGTGCACGAACGTCCAGTTTTCATCGACGTTGCCGTTTTCCAGCAGCCATTCGACCGGACGCTTCTGCGACCAGGCAAGACAGCCCTCCACCTCGCCCAATTGCTCGGCGGCGTGGATATGGATGGGCGCCTGCGGCAGCAGTTTGCGCACGGCGAGCGTACCCTCCCGCAGCATTTCCGGCGAAACGGCGCGCAGCGAGTGGTGCGCGAAGCCGATCGTCACCTGCGGCGTGTGTTTGTAGTCGCCCTGCAGCGCCTCGATAATTTTCATCAGCTCCGGTATCGTGTTGAGAAACCGTTTCTGTCCCTCGGTCGGGGGCTGTTCGCCGAAGCCGCCATAGGCATAAAGCACCGGCATGTGCGTTATGGCGATGCCGGTTTCCAGCGCCGCCTTGATGACCTGACGGGAGAGAATGGCACGGTCTTTATAAGGTTTCCCGCCACGCTGGTGATGCAGGTAATGGAACTCGCCGACGGTCGTATAGCCGGCTTTGAGCATTTCGACATAGACCTGCGCCGCCAGCGCCTCCATATCCTCCGGCTCGATGCGGGAGAGGAAGCGGTACATCGTTTCCCGCCAGCTCCAGAAGTTGTCTTTTTTGCCGCTGGCGCGCTCCGTCAGCCCGGCGATCGCCCGCTGGAAAGCGTGGGAATGCACGTTCGGCATACCGGGCACCAGCGGGCCCGCCGCCAGCTCAGCCTCGGCGTTGTTATGCGTTGCTGTTTTAAAACTGTCGACGCCGACAATCCAGCCGTCCTTGTCGTATTCGATCAGGACGTTATCCGCCCAGCCATCCGGCAAAAGCGCCGTCGGCGCGAAAAGCGTTGTCATGCGGGGCTACCTCTTTCCGTCAAAATCTTCTATAAATAGTAAAGGGCGCGGCAGAAAAGGCAACGGTTAATCATGTTCGACAGTCTCTGGATCAATATTCACGCCGCGACCATGGCCGGAACGGGAAACTACGGCATTATCAAAAACGCCGCCATCGGCATTCAGGATAAAAAAATTTCCTTCATCGGCTCTGCGGCTGATCTGCCGGAAAAACCGGCGGCGCTGTCGGGAACTGTGCATGATGGCGGCGGGAAATGGATGACGCCGGGACTTATCGACTGTCATACGCACCTGATATACGCGGGCGACCGCGCATCTGAATTCGAACAGCGATTAAACGGCGTTTCCTACGCGGAGATCGCCAAAGCCGGCGGCGGCATCCTTTCCACAGTTGCGGCGACGCGCGCGGCCAGCGAACAGCAGCTGTATGAAGCGACACTGCCCCGCGTCAAAAATCTTTTGAACGAAGGCGTCACGACTTTTGAAATGAAATCGGGCTACGGCCTCGATACGGCCACGGAAAAGAAAATGCTGCGGGTGGCGACAAGATTGCGGGATGAGCGGGGTTTGCGCGTCCAGCGCACCTTTCTCGGCGCCCATGCCCTGCCGCCGGAATATGCCGGAAGGCCGGATGATTATATTGATTTTATCTGCCGCGAGATGCTGCCGGCCTTACACGCAGATAAGCTGGTAGATTGCGTTGACGGTTTCTGCGAAACCATCGGCTTTACCTGCGCGCAGATGGAAAAAGTTTTCAAAAAAGCAAAAGAATTAAAACTGCCGGTCAGGTTACATGCGGAGCAGCTTTCCAACCAGCAGGGCGCTGCTCTCGCCGCCCAATACAGCGGCCTTTCCGCCGACCATGTCGAATACCTTGATGAGGCGGGCGTGAAGGCCATGGCAGCGGCGGGAACGGCGGCAGTGCTGCTTCCCGGCGCTTTTTATTTCCTGCGCGAGAAACAACT
>JAHFPI010000200.1 GCA_023266795.1 Rhodospirillales bacterium | reverse complement strand
ATCCGCAAATCTCTTTCGCGGTCAAGGACACCGGTATCGGCATTTCCCCCGAAGCGCAAAAAACGCTTTTCACGCCCTACACGCAGGCACACGCCGGCATTGCCCGCCGTTTTGGCGGTACCGGTCTGGGACTGTCCATTTCCAAGCGGCTGGTTGGCGCGATGGGCGGCAATATCCAGATAGACAGTCAGGTCGGTGTTGGAACAACTTTTTCTTTTGTCCTGCCCTTCCATCGCGGCACAGCGGAAAATGAGCCCGTTCCCGGCGCGAAGAACGATAAGCAGGGCGTAACGCCCCTGAAAATTCTGGTGGTTGACGACAACGCCGTCAATCAGCAGGTCGCCGCCGGTCTTCTTGAAAAAGACGGGCATAGCGTCGTTACGGCCGGCAGCGCGGAAGCGGCGATAACACAGCTTAAAGACCGCAGCTTTGACGTTATCCTGATGGACATGGAAATGCCGACCACCGACGGACCGGCCGCGACACGCATGATCCGCGCCATGCCGGATAGGATAAAAGCCACCATTCCCATTATTGCCATGACGGCCAATGTCAGGCGGGAAGACATCATGCGCTGCCTTGATGCCGGGATGAATGATTATTGCAGCAAACCCATCGATCCGGAAAAGCTGCGCGTCTTGCTTGGACGTGTGTCTAACAAGACAGGTTCCTTCAAGGCTGATTCAAGGCCGCTACCTGCTCCTGCGGCACCGCCCGCCCCGACTCAGCCTTCGCAGGCACCCGAAGAAAGTATACATACTGTCCGGCTCGCGCCTGTTGCGCACACTTCCCCGTCACCGGAGGCGCTTTTTGCTCCCGAAACTCTCACCAGCCTTAAAAGCAGCCTGGGAGAGGAAGAGTTTAACGACATTATGAAGGGTCTCTACGAAAAGACAGAGTCGCTTGTGAATGCAGCAGAGAAAGCGGTATCCGACAAAGACATCAAAATGCTCGTTATCTGTGGGCATGACATAGCGGGCATGACCGCCAACTTCGGCTTTACGGCGCTCAGCGACGTAGCAAAGCAGCTAAATCATCTGGCGAGGGACAATGCCTCAATCATCACGCTGGCACCGCTCGTCGTGCAACTGCGCCCGCTTTATCACGACACCCGCAGGGTGGTTGACGAGTGGATAAGGCAGTAAAAATCCGTTAGCCGACGATTTCTGTTTCGCTGAAGAAGAAGGCGATCTCGTTTTTCGCGTTCTCCGGGCTGTCGGAGCCGTGGACGGAGTTGGCTTCAATCGACTCGGCAAATTCCTTGCGGATGGTGCCGGGTTCGGCATTCGCCGGATTGGTGGCCCCCATGACTTTGCGGTTGAGGGCGACGGCGTCGTTGCCTTCCAGCACCTGCACCACCACCGGACCGGAGGTCATGAATTTGACCAGGTCTTTGTAGAAGGGGCGTTCTTTGTGCACGGCATAAAATCTTTCCGCCATTTCCTGCGTCATGTGCAGGCGCTTTTGCGCGACGACGCGCAGGCCTTTTTCCTCGAATTTGGCGTTGATTTTACCGGTCAGGTTGCGGCGTGTCGCATCCGGCTTGATAATCGAAAATGTGCGTTCTTTTGTCATGTGTTGTCTTCCCTCTTTTTGAGAAGGCTTTTATACGTTTTTTTATGGGATAAGGCAAGGGCGCTAGCCTGCCAGCGCCGCCTCGATCGCGGAAACGGCGTCATTGGCCAGTTTTCCGTCGGGACCACCGGCCTGCGCCATGTCCGGCCGACCGCCGCCGCCTTTGCCGCCCAGCTTTTCCGCGCCGACTTTCACCAGATTGACGGCGCTGATTCTGCCCGTCAGGTCGGGCGTGACGGCGACGACCAGCGAGGCCTTGCCGTCTTCCGCCACCGACACCAGCGCCACGACGCCGGAGCCGAGCTTCGTTTTGAGTTCGTCAGCCAGCGGCTTCAGTTCATTCGCCGGAACGCCTTCCAGCACGCGGGAGGTAAAATTAACGCCCTTAATGACTTTTGCTTCGGACTCAGCCGCGCTCCCCCCTGTTGCCAATTTGCGGCGTAGGTCGGAGATTTCTTTTTCTAGCTTTTTCTTGTCATTAAATAAAGCTTCAACCCGCACGGTTGCTTCCGCAGGGGATGTTTTCAGCAGCGCGGCGATCGTGTGCAGCCGCTGCTCCTGTTCATTGAGATATTGCAGCGCGCCTCTGCCCGTAACACCTTCCACGCGGCGGATGCCGGCGGCCAGCGCGCTTTCGCCGGTGATCTTGAACAGGCCGATGTCTCCCGTGCGCCGTGCATGGGTGCCGCCGCAAAGCTCGATGGAGAAAGACTTTTTGCCGTCTTCCCCCAGCCCACCCATGGAGAGCACGCGCACCTCGTCGTCGTATTTCTCGCCGAACATCGCCATCGCGCCCAAGGCTTTCGCTTCATCAATCGGCAGCAGGCGTGTGGTGACTTCGCTGTTCATGCGGATGCGCCCGTTGACTTCTTTTTCAAGGGCGGCGGTTTGTTCGTCAGTCAGGGGCGCGCCGTGACTGATGTCAAAACGCAGGCTTTCATCGTCCACGCGGGAACCCTTCTGCGTGACGGTTTTTCCGATATATTTTTGCAAAGCCGCATGCAGCAAATGCGTGGCCGAGTGGTTGGCGCGGATGGCATCGCGGCGGGCCACGTCAATCCGCATCTCCGCCACATCGCCAACAGAGATTTTGCCTTTGGCTACTTTGCCGATATGCACAAAGAGACCGCCCAGTTTCTTTTGGGTGTCTGTCACATTAATCAGTGCGCCAGAAGTTGTTTTTATCGTTCCCGTATCGCCTACCTGACCACCTGATTCCGCATAGAACGGCGTCTGGTTGGCAACGATGGAAACATCTTCGCCGGTTCCGGCGGACTGTACAATCTCGCCCTTGCCGTTGACCAGCGCGATGATTTTAGCTTCGGCATGTTCAAGCTCATAGCCCAAAAATTCGGTCGCGCCGTGTTTGTCCTTAATATCGAACCAGACTTTCTCCGTTGCTGCTTCGCCGGAACCGGCCCAGGATTTGCGCGCAACGGCCCGCTGTTTTTCCATCGCCGCGTCAAAACCGGCGACATCGACTTCGCGTTTTTGTTCGCGCTTCAGAACATCCTGCGTCAGATCGAGCGGAAAGCCGTAGGTGTCGTAGAGCTTGAACGCCACATCGCCGGAAAGCTTCTGGCCGCTGCCGAGCTTCGCCGTTTCTGCGGTGAGCAGGCCAAGGCCGTGTTCCAGTGTTTTCCTGAAACGGATTTCCTCCGTCTTCAAAGTCTCGGTGATGAGCGCTTCGGCTTCCTTCGGTTCCGGGTAGGCATCACCCATTTGTGCAATCAGCATCGGCAGCAGGCGGTACATTAGCGGCTCGACTGCGCCCAGCAGATGCGCGTGGCGCATGCCGCGCCGCATGATCCGCCGCAGCACA
>JAHFPI010000199.1 GCA_023266795.1 Rhodospirillales bacterium | reverse complement strand
TATTCCTCCCGCCGCGCTGGCCGCGCTCATCAAAGCCCTGCCGATCCGCATGGAAGCCCCCTTCCCCATCGACCGCGCCATCTCCACCGCCGGCGGCATCGCGCTCGACGCGCTCGACGATCATTTCATGCTGAAAAACAAACCCGGCGTTTTCGCCGTCGGCGAAATGCTCGACTGGGAAGCGCCGACCGGCGGCTACCTGCTACAGGCGGCCTTCAGCACGGCAGTATACGCGGCGCAGGGCGTGATCGCACGGCTTAAGGCTGCGGCGGGCGTTTAGGCCTTCCGGGCGGGCCAAGCACAGTGATGTCGGAAATGCCTTTTATGAATATCACCGCCCTACCAGAACCGGCAATGCCTTTGACGCTTACGCGCATGCCGACAAAAGGCTCAAGAGCTTTTTGCTCATCATGAGGATTAAAACCGTTCGCAGTAATCTCCAGAGCGGGACCTTTGCCGGTATCCAATTTAATGAATCCATTCACCCGTTTAATGATTCCTATAAAAGTACCTTCTTCGCCAAGTCCCTTCATGACATTCTCCTCTTTCAGTTTTTATAAAATTTTCTTAAGTTCCGAAACAACAGCTTCATTATCCTCCGCCGTGCCAACAGTGATGCGCAGGCACTGCGGCAGGTTATAGGCTCCCAACTGGCGAATGAATATGCCTTTGTCTTTCAGGGCAAGGCGAATGTTCTCGGCACTGGGCCCGAATTCGACCAGCAGGAAGTTACCGACGGACGGATAAACCTTCAGCCCCAGCTCCTGCAATTTTCCGGCGAGCCAGACGCGGCCTTCCCTGACGAGAGCCGCCGATTTCTGCATAAACTCCCTGTCGGCCAGCGCGGCGATGCCGACAGCCTGCGCCGGTGCGCTGACATTGAACGGCCCGCGCACACGGTTGATGATGCCGGCGACCTCGGGGGAGAAATAGCCCCAGCCAAGGCGCAGGCCGGCAAGGCCGTGAATTTTTGAAAATGTGCGCAGCGTCACGACATTCGGATATGCGTCCACTAAGGCGCGCCCGTCCTCGTAATCCTTTGCCTCGACAAATTCGGCATAGGCGGCGTCGATGACGAGCAGGACTTGTTCCGGCAGTTTTTCACGGAGCTCGCGCATTTCCGTTTTAGTCAGGTAGCTTCCGGTCGGATTGTTCGGATTGGCGAGCAGCATAATTTTTGTTTTTGGCGTCACTGCTTTCAGCAGCGCGTTAATGTCCGCGCGCATATCGATTTCCGGCGCGGCCACGGGCTTCGCGCCCACAGCTTTGGCGTTGATCGGGTACATCAGGAAACCGTGCTCGCTATAGGCAACCTCATCCCCCGCCCCCGCATAGGCGCGCACGATCAGCGAGATCAGTTCGTCGGAACCCGCGCCACAGACGATACGCTCCGCATCCATCTTATATTCATGCGCCAGCGCCGCACGCAGATCCGCCACCGTGCCGTCCGGATAACGTTGCAGTTCGGAAGCCATTTTCAGGTACGCTTCCCGCGCCTTCGGGCTGCATCCCAGCGGGTTCTCGTTCGAAGCAAGGCGCACCAGCCGCGCGACATTTGCCGACCGCCCCTCGCCGCCGACATAGGGCCTGATCTCCAGTATGCCTGATTTGGGAAGGGGCAAAGCCATGACAACCTCTCTTGTTACCTTTTAATATTAAACGGGCGCGGGCGCGGCATAGGCCGCCGCAGCCCCTTGGAAAAATCCGTATCGCGCATCATCTGCGCTTCCCGCAATTTCTGTTCTTCCAGCTCCCGCCGCCTCTGTTTTTCCGGCCACTGTTCCAGCAGCGCGACCATAGCGGAATTGCTGCTTTGCCGCGCATACATCAGCGCCGTCTTGCCGCGCTCATCTTTCTCGTCAAGGGCAGCGCCTTTTTCCAGCAACAGTTCCGCCACGGATTTATTTTCTTCGGGATCGCCCGCAAGCTGGGTTATAAATATCAGGGGCGTCCAGCCTCTGGCGGTTTTTGCATTGATGTCAGCGCCTTTTTCCAGCAAGAGCTCTATCATGCCCTGCTGCCTGAACCCGACAGCCCACATCAAAGCCGTCCAGCCGTCATTTCCCTGCTTGCCGACTTGAGCGCCGTTCTCCAGCAGTAATTCCACTATATCCCTGTGCCCGTTCCGCACCGCCCCCATCAGCGCCGTCAGCTCCTCACCGTTCGCCTCATCGATGGCGGCACCGTATTTATCCAGAAACTCCATGACCGCTTCCAGATTCCCTTCGCAGGCCGCCTTGACAAAGTCATCTACCTCTAGCTGCGTGGGTTGGACGGAGGACACAGGATTATTCATGGGCTTGTTTTTCTATGGCTTTGGCTGGGAGCGCTGAACATTAAACGGACGCGGACGCCGGATAGGATGTTGCAGGCCTTTGGAGAAATCCGTGTCATCCAGCACCTGCGCTTTCTGCTTCGTCAGTTCCCGCCGTTTCTGTTCCTCGACCCACTGCTCGAGCAGCGTGACGACGTTGGGATTCTGGCGTTTTTCACGCGCATACATCAGGGCTGTCCTGCCGGTGTCGTCTTCTGCGTTCGCGTCAGAGCCTCTTTCCAGCAGCAGCTTTGTGGCTGCCCAGTTCCCGTTCTCCGCCGCGAACATCAGGGCGGTCTTGCCGGTATCGTTTTTTTCGTTTATGGCAGCGCCCTTTTCCACCAGCAACTCCGCTATGTCTTTATTGTCAACGACATGCGCCACCTGCATCAGGATCGTCCAGCCTCTGAAATTTTTTACATTAATGTCGGAGCCATTTTCTAGCAGCAGCCCGATTATATCCTCCCGCTTGTTTACGGCTGCATACAGCAGTGCCGTCCAGCCTTCATGGCCTTTCACGTCGACAAGGGCGCCATTCTCCAGCAGAAGTTCCGCCATATCCCTGTGCCCATGACCTGCCACCGCCATCAGCGCCGTCATGCCGTTAAGATCTTTTTCGTTAATGGTGGCGCCGTATTTACCCAGATATTTAGCGACTTCCCCCTCCCGCCCGATGCGGGCGTGCCAGACGAAGACGTCTATCTCGTGCCGCGTAGGATGGTGGATTAGGTTGTGCATGATTTTATTCCCTACGGCTTTGGCTGGGTGCGGGGAACATTGATCGGGCGCGTGCGCGGAATAGCGCGCTTCAGCGCGGGAGAGAAATCCTTCAGCTCCGCTTCCAGTTCCTGCGCCTCATGCTCTACCAGACGCCGTTTCTGCACCTCCGGCCACTGCTCAAGCAGCGAGACCACTTCGGTGTTGTGGTTCATTTTAGCGTACTGCGGCGCCGTATAGCCGTAGATAGTCGCCAGATCAACATCAGCGCCTTTTTCCAACAGCAGCTCCACCGTATCCCTGCGTCCGGCTGCTGCCGCCGCCATCAGCGCCGTCCAGTTTCCATCGCCCCTCACATCGACAGAAGTAGTATACCTGTTCAGAAATTCTTT
>JAHFPI010000198.1 GCA_023266795.1 Rhodospirillales bacterium | reverse complement strand
AAGGCGCTCGCCGCCCTGCCCTTTGAACTGACAGGATCGCAAAAAAAAGCCATCGATGAAATCAGGGATGATATGCGCCAGCAGTCGCGCCTGCTGCGCCTGCTGCAGGGCGATGTCGGCAGCGGCAAGACGGCGGTCGGGTTTATGGCGATGGTGCATGCCATCGGCAGCGGCGGACAGGGCGTGATTATGGCGCCCACCGAAATCCTCGCCCGTCAGCATGAAATAAACATTTCTAAATTCGCCGACAGGATTGGGTTGAAGGTTGTCACCCTGACCGGCCGCGATAAAGGCAAACACCGCGAAAAACTGCTGGCGATGATCGCAAACGGAGAAGCGCACATTGTCATCGGCACGCACGCGCTGTTTCAGGAAGACGTCGCCTTTAAAGACCTCGCGCTGGTGATTATCGACGAGCAGCACCGTTTCGGCGTGCACCAGCGCCTGCTGCTGTCGGAGAAGGGCGAACGCTGCGATGTGCTGGTCATGACCGCGACGCCGATTCCGCGCACACTGACGCTCACCGCCTACGGAGACATGGATGTCAGCCGCCTGACCGAAAAACCGGCGGGCCGCCAGCCGATTGACACCCGTCTGATCTTCAACGAGCGCATGGAAGAAGTTCTGGAGGCTCTCCGCCGTAAAATCGAGACGAAAGCCCGCGTTTATTGGGTCTGTCCACTGGTGGAGGAATCGGAGAAGCTCGATCTCGCCGCTGCCGAGGAGCGTTATCTCCTGATGCGGCAACGCTTTGGCGAGCGTGTCGGCCTGCTGCACGGGCGTATGAAACCGCATGACAAGGATACCGTCATGGCTGCCTTCTCGCGCGGCGATCTGGATATTCTCGTCTCCACCACTGTCATCGAAGTCGGCGTGGACGTGCCGGAAGCGACGGTAATGGTCATCGAGCATGCTGAGCGCTTCGGCCTCGCCCAGCTTCATCAACTGCGCGGACGGATCGGGCGCGGATCGGAAAAATCCACCTGCATACTGTTGTACAACCCGCACGTCGGCGAGATCGCAAAAAAGCGCCTGACCACCATCCGCGATACCGAAGACGGATTTATCATCGCCGAAGAGGATTTGAAACTGCGCGGCGCGGGAGAGGTTCTGGGTACGCGGCAAAGCGGTCTGCCGGACTTCAGGCTTGCCCATCTCGAATTTCACAGCGCGCTGATTAAAATTGCCTTTGACGATGCCCGGCTCATCCTCGACCGCGATCCGCACCTGATCTCCCCGCGCGGCGCGGCGCTCCGCACCCTGCTTTACCTGTTCGAGCGGGACACGGCGATCAAATACCTGAGATCGGGATAATAAAAACTATATCTTCTCCTGCTGGACTACCTGCAACAGGACGTCATGCACCTTGTGGTCGGTGCCCAAAACTTTGTCGGTGACAGAGGCCAGGCGCTGCTTGATCTGCCGTACATCAACGACATTGCCCCGCATCAGGCCAAACCCGGCGCCCAGCGCGCCATAAAGATCCTGAAGGTAGGCATCCACCAGCCGGGGGCCATAACTGGCGATATCCCCTTTCTGGCCATAGCCGACTTCAAGCTGGATCATCAGGCTCACCTGCTGCGTTAATCCCCTGGCGGTGATGATTGGTAAAGTCAGCACATCAATCTGGATGTATTCAAATTCCGGAGGCGGTGTATTCGGATTAACCGCTGCATTCTCCTGCCCTTCCGCCGCATAAGCGAACGGCGGAAACCCCTGTAGCAGGCTTCCCCCGAACATCAGCATAACAACCGCTAAAAGAACGACAGTCCGCTTCATGCAACCCCCGATATTACAATGAAACTTGTATGTCTCCATTGTCAGCCTATTCTCCTTAAGCTTACCTTAATAAAGAATAAAATTTTAGATAAATGGAGGATATTCCTTAGGAATCAGGCGGCTAAGCGGCTATGTTGTCTTGAATAAATAAAATAAATGACCAAACCAACCGCCAGCCAGCCGATGAAACGCAGGTGGGTTACCAGCGGCAAAAACGCAATCAGCGCCCCGCAGGACAGGACGCCCAGAATCGGCAGAACGACTCCAAAGGGCATTTTGAACGGCCTTGGCATGTCCGGTTTTGTCTTCCGCAGCACGATCACGCCGCCGCAGACCAGTACGAAAGCGGCCAGCGTCCCGATATTGACCAGTTCCGCCAGAATGCCCAGCGGCAGCATACCTGCCATGACGGCCATGACAACGCCGCAAATGACCGTGTTTTTTACCGGCGTATGCGTTTTTTTGCTGACTGCGGCAAAGAACTGCGGCAACAATCCGTCACTGGCCATTGACAGCAAAATCCGCGTCAGACCGTAATACAGCACCAGCATGACGGTGGTCAGGCCGGCAATCACGCCCGTAGCCACCAGTGCAGATGCCCAGGTGACTCCGATCAGTTGCAGCGCATGCGCTACCGGCGAGGATACGTTTAACTCCGTATAAGGCACAACCAATGTCAACAGGCCGGAAACCACGATATAAATGACCGTACAAAAAACCAGCGATGCAATAATGCCGATAGGCGCATCGCGCTGCGGATTTTTTGCCTCCCCCACCGCCGTGGAGACTGCGTCAAAACCGACATAGGCGAAAAATACCAGCGACGCTCCGGCCAGAATGCCGTGCGTCGTGCCATCCTCCGCAGTCGAAAACCAGCCGAAGGGCGCGAACGGCGTCCAGTTGGCGGTATTGATATGAAAGAGTGCGACGCCAACGAAAATCGTAATCGCCAGCAGTTTTACAAAAACCATTCCGGCATTCAGGCGGGCGCTTTGCTTAACGCCCACGATCAAAAGCCCCATCAGGATCATGATGATCGCCACAGCCGGCAGGTTGACGATGCCGCCCATATGCGGCCCCTTGGTCAGTGCTTCCGGCAAGCCGAAACCGATAGCCGTCAGCGCATTGTTGAAATACCCCGACCAGCCGTTGGCGACCGCCGCGACGCTGACGCCGTATTCGAGGATCAGATCCCAGCCGATAATCCAGGCGATGAATTCACCGAACGCCGCATAGGAATAGCCATAGGCGCTGCCGCAGCCGCCAACAGCGGCGGCAAGCTCCGCATAGCACAGCGCCGCAAAAGCGCAGGCAATCCCCGCAGCCACGACGCCAACACCGCATCGCGTTCCTGAGCGAGCTCGGCGGGTGCCACATCGGTCGGCTCTTCGTTCAAGCGGGCTCGGTGTTGAATACGGCGCATTTCACGGTAGGCATTGGCCGCCGCCTCACCCGCGCCTGCAGGCAACAAGCCAACTTTTTCTGCGCGTTGCAACAAAGCGATGTTGCCCACGTTGTCGGCCAGCTCCGGGTGGCGGGCCGTGTGCAAGAGCACCAGGTACTGCACGGCAAACTCGGCATCGACCATGCCGCCGGGGCTGTGTTTCACATCGAAGCGGTCGGCTTTGACCGGGTGGCCCTGACGCACGCGTTCG
>JAHFPI010000197.1 GCA_023266795.1 Rhodospirillales bacterium | reverse complement strand
TGAATCTGGGCCTTGACCCACCATGAGGCATAGGTGGAGAAACGGTTTTCCAGCGACGGGTCAAAGCGCGCCGCTGCTTCCATAAGCCCGATATTGCCTTCCTGGATGAGGTCACCCATGGGCAAGCCATAATTGCGGAATTTTGCAGCGATAGCGACCACGAGACGCGTATAAGAGCGGATTAACTCATGCAGCGCCTTTTCGTCCTGCTTGTCTCTCCAGCGGCGGGCAAGCGACAGTTCATGCTCGCGCTCCAGCAGGGGCTCGTCCATGGCCTGCCGGATATAGCGCAGGTTCGCTTGTTGCGTGGTGGGATCATCCAGGTAGGCCATAGGATACCTTACTTTCTCTTACCGGGTTTTTGCTCGTTTTGGGGTCGTTGGGGTTAGAGCTTACGCTCAAATCATTAACTTTGTATTTCTTATACGCCTGTCTCTCTAAACTGGATGTTCGTTTTATTTAATTCAATAGTTACAACAGTTTAACTGGTTGAAAATTAACCATATTATTAAATAAAAACATGGACGGGAGCGGCTTTATGCCGCCAGTATTTCGAGGACTTCCCCGACGTTGGACAGCTGGGCGCAGAGGAGCTGGCCGCCATGACCGCAGCCGCCATCCAGGCTGATAACGGAAGACCCTATATGCAGCCCCTGGCCTTCCGGGTCGTGCCCCCGAATGACCGAACGGAAAGGGGAGTACGGGGTGCTGATCTGGTTAAAGCCGCGGAACGCCCACCAGAACTGGTCGTTCTGGGCCGCCAGCGGCTTGTCGGGGTCCAGCCCGGCATGGACGAACAACAGATTGTTGTCGTTGCTGTGCTTGTGTTCCGTGAAAGCGGCAAGACGCAGCACGGTGAAAAACTTCTCATGCCCGGCTTCGGTCCGGACACGGTTTTTAAGTGTGCTGGACCAGCGGGTGAGATTCAGGATTCCTTCACGCGCAATGCGCGCAAGCTCGGCAAGCGATGTGCCATAGGCCTGCAAAATACTGTCGATATCCGGGTGTCGTTGCGCCATCCAGTCAATCACCTGGCTGGGATTGGGCGCGAACTGTATCTGCAGCAGCTTGCCCCACAGCTCCTCCTGGATTCCCCGAAGATAGACAATGTCGTTTACCTGCAAGCCCGGCTTCGCCAGGAGCGTACGGCGGAAATAAAGAATTTCGTCCAGCGTCTGAAGCGGCTTCGCGGCATTGCCGCCAAGATAATTGCCGGTGTAAACCAGCCGGTCGCCGGGGCGGAACCGGTCGAACACGGCCTGATGGATGGAAATCAGCCGTTCGATCTCCCCATGAATTGCGGAAACCACCCAGATTTTATTGGGATGCCCCAGATTGGAAAATTTCGTCTTGAACGCCATGATTCGAGAATAGCGGTGAAGTTAGGAAAAAGAAAGAGACAGGCATTTGGCATAAGAATAGATATGCTTCCGCAACTGTCTTGGTTTTTATGCCAGGGACTTTGGCGTGGGGACGACACCCTTGTTTTCGCTCGTCGTAGTCAGCGAGGCAAGCTGGGGTTTCGGGTCAATGGAGGGCGACAGGGTGATGTTCGAGAGATCGTAGAATTTCGTCTCGCCCACCGCCTTCTCTGACGTCAGGAACGAATGATAATTGTTGAAGAAGCTGGAGAAGTCATTCTTCGGGCTGCTCTGCGCCGAGCACATCTGGAACTGGCTGTAATTTTCTTCCGGTTTTGCCGGTGTGCTGTTTTGCTTGGGATCAAGCAGCGAAAAAGTGGTATTCACGGTCGTGGTTGTGCCGAAGTTTGTATTGAGTTTGAGCGGCGTCAGATTCAGATTGGTGCTCAGCTTTACCGGCTCAAGTTTGACAGACGTAGCGTCAAGTTTAACGGGCGTTTCGACTTTGGTGACGGGATCGACCTTGACGGTTTGATCCGTTTTCGTATCCTCATGCTGGGCACCGGGCGATACTGCGCCCTGAGAGAGTGCCGGCAGAACCGGGTCTTTCGCTTTCAGGAGAGGTACCAGTTCTTCCGGCAGATGCCACTTTTCATGCTTCGCGGCGGCTTCCTGCATCTCCTTTTTGAAATCCATCCCGGCGGGCGGCTTTATCTGGGTGCCATCCGGCATATAATAGCATCCGGCGGCGTCGACATAGTTGAAATCGGGGTCAAGATAGGATTTATCGGGCCAGGTGCGGCCGCCGTTTACGTCGGTATAGACATTGTATTTGTCCCAATACCCGCCGTCGACTTCCCAATACCCGCCGTCCTTGTCGTAGTAGCCGCCGAATTCATCCCAGTAGCCGCCTTTTGAATCTGCATACCAGTTGGCGCCATCCGTCGCGGCGTCTGACTTCTGATCCTTGGGCTTTGCTTCGCCCTCCGCTTTGGCGGCCGGTAGAGCACTATGGTCGTCATGGTCATGGTCGGCAGGGCCACCATGGTCCGCCGAGGTGTGGACATGGGCGCCTTCTTTCACAGGCACATGAATGCGACCGAGAGCCGCTTCGGCTTCTTCCTTGGAGACAGCCTTGAATGTCGTTTTCTTCCGGCTGCCGCTCCTTTGCTGGAAAATCGCATCCGCCTGTTTCATCTCATCGGCCGTAACTGTGGCGGCGCCCTGGCCGCCCTGGAGGCGCTGGCTGACAATGAATTCGCTCAAGTCCTCACGCACATGATCGACGTGTTTCCTGCGGTTCTCGAATACTTCGTTCGCGTTTTTGATTTCCGCAGCTGTCGGCGGTTTGCTGGTATCCTCATGCCGCTCAATACGGCCTTGCAAGATGATATCGCTCTTTTCCTTGTCTTCTGCGGTAATGGTTATGCCGAACTGAATGCCTCCACCGGCGGATGCCGCCGCGCCCGGCTTATTGATTTTGGGTTGTTTCGCAGGCTTCTTTTTCTTCTTTCTTTCCTCGGCCTCTCTGTTTTCTGCGACCCGCGTATCCATCTTGACCTGGTCTCTGCCGATCGTGGGCTTCTTTTTTATCGCGTCCGCGACAACGTCAGAAGTCTGCTCCCTTTCAGTCCCGTCAGCATCGGTCACCTTGCCGGTTGAGGCATCCCAGTGTTCGCCGCCGATGCTCGTATAGGAGCCATCCTTCGCGGTGTAACCATGGTCATCATAATACCCGCCAAACTTGTCGTAGTAGTCTCCGTCCTTCGCGTAATAGCCGCCAAATTCATCCCTGCCGTAAAGCGCGGAACCGGCTACTGATTCAGCTTCGCCGCTGCTGGAAAGGGAGGTGGCGACATAACCGTCGCCGTTGACGTCGAAATGTTCGCTGGCCTCGCGGGCGGCATTGGCAAGCTTGATGCGCAGCAGCGCGGTGAAATCGCCTTTTCTTTCAGCTTCGTCCTCGGTCAGAATGGTGGATGCCCCATCCGGATTGGCAGGAGCAACGAATTGTGACGCTGGCGCCCCGATCCGCGTATCAACGGGGAGAGTGTCTTCCGTGTCTTGTCCGTCTTCTTTA
>JAHFPI010000196.1 GCA_023266795.1 Rhodospirillales bacterium | reverse complement strand
CGGTGTGATCGGTTCGATATAAGTGGCGTCCGCGAGATCGGGGTCGGTCATGATGGTTGCGGGGTTCGAGTTGATGAGGATGACGCGATAGCCTTCATCCCTGAGCGCCTTGCAGGCCTGCGTGCCGGAATAATCAAATTCGCAGGCCTGCCCGATGACGATGGGCCCCGCGCCTATAATCGCGATCGATTTTATGTTGGTGCGCTGGGGCATGATGGCTTCTTCATTAAAAATGTACCACACTCAGCAGGTCGGTGTAATCATCCGTCCAGGGTTTCAGGTATTCCTCGGGGAGGTCATATTTCGGGTCCAGGTCAATTACCTTCCATCCGTATTTGTTCAGGGGCTCCAGATCCACTCTGGGGCGGGTCAGCACCATCCACCGGCTGGTTGCGGCGTAACTATGGACAACTTTATCCTGTATAATAACGGCGTTTCGCAAACCAAGCAATTTTCCCGCCGCAGCGATAGGTCCGTCCAGTATGAAATGCCGGTTGGAGATGTGGAACAGGATGATACCGCCGGGCGTCAGGCGTTGCAGGTAGACTTCTATAGCCTCCTTTGTCAGCAGATGCGTCGGGATGTTGTCTGATGAAAAGGCGTCCAGAATGATTAGGTCGAATTTCTCGTTCTCAAGCTTCTTCAGTTCCAGCCGCGCATCGCCCAGAATGATGCGGGGCATGCCGCCGCCGCATTTCGACAGATAGGTGAATTGTTCCTTGGCAATTTTTACGACATCTGGGTTGATGTCAAAAAACGTGATCTTTCTTTCGGGGTTCGAATAACAGTTGGTTGTGCCAGTCCCGAGACCGACGGAAGCGATGGTCTTTGGCTTAAACACGGAAATGATGTCGCCCAGGGGGCCTTCGCGGGTGTAATAAGTCGTCGGGGTTGTTTCGTACTCTTTGTCCAGCATCTGCGTACCGTGCAGCGTCGTGCCGTTCTGCATAAGGCGCATCTTAACCAGCACTTGCGGGCCGAGATTGAACATCTGGTCGTAGACCCTGATCACGCCATAAAAATTACGCGTGGTCAGGACAGCGGGGTAAAGCCACAGATAGAGGGAGACAACGAAAAAAGACAATGAGCCCAGCGTCAGCAGCGCTTTCGGGTGGATTGTGAGCATGACAAAAACCAGGATCATAAGGACATTTTGCTCGATGTATGTCACCGCCCCCTGTTTATACATGATGGCGAGTATGGTGGCCAGGATGGTGCCTGCAATAAATATCCGCGCATGGCGGCTGGTAAACTTCTTGCGGATATTTTCGTTGAAAAAGGCGGAGGCCACCAGCATCAGAGGATATTCCACCAGACGGTCGAAGATGACCGGCACGACAAAGGCGTTGAGAATGCCGCCGAGCGCGCCGCCGATGGCCAGCATCAGGTAAAACTCCGTCAGGTGCCGGGGGTCATCGACGGGGCGCGACCGTGCGAGGCGCATGTGGCACATCAGGGCAACGACGGCAAAACCGGCAAGGTTCACGCCAAGGGCGTACCATGTCACGCCCAGAGGGCCTGCCACCAGCAGCGCAAAGGCGATGCTCACGCCGGCGGCGATGGGTTGTATTTTCATGATCCAGTCGTAACTGACGATGGTTTTTCTGCTGAAGGCGATGACGAAGGTAAGCAGGTAAATGCTCAGCGGTATAACCCACAGCAGCGGCACTGACAGGATATCCGTCGTGATATGCGTCGTCACGGCGAGGAGCAGCCCTGAAGGGAGGAAAGACAAGCCAATCCATTCAAGGCGCTTTTCCCAACTCAGGGGCGTTAAAGGTTTCAGGGCCGTTTTTTGCTGCGGCGTTTTGTTTTTCGCCAGCAGCAGGCACAGCGCTGTCAGCCCGATCAGCAGGATATAACCCGCCAGCCATCCCTGCGACTGCGCCGTCAGGGTCAGTTGCGGCTCGACAAGGAACGGATACAGCAGCAGGCCGGCAAAACTGCCGAGGTTGCTGGCGGCGTACAGAAAATAAGGGTCCTGCGCCGATTTGTGATCCGTCGTCGTGAACAGCCGCTGGAGCGTCGAGGCGGTGGCCGAGAGGGCGATAAAAGGCACGGCGACCACGGCGGTCAGCAGCTTGAAGGTGTCGAAGGCCATCGGGGTTTCGCCGATCAGCGCGGTATGCGCGGCGAGATTGGAGGGCAGGAAAAAGATCCCGACGCCAAGGCACGCGATATACAACAGCCCCTGCACGCGGGGTTCGAAGCGCGACAGGGCATGCGCCAGAAAATAACCGGCCAGCAGCATGACCTGAAAAAAAGCCATGGCGACAATCCAGCCCGACGGCGTCCCGCCAACGATCGGCAGCAGCATCTTTCCGATCATCGGCTGCAGTCCGAACATCAGCGCCGCCGAAAGGAAGAGCGTAAGACTGAACAGGATCAGGGTGGCGTTACCGGCCTTTGCGGTGGAGGTGGTCATGCGGTTTTCCGTGGTTGTTGTGCTAGATATTGCGCGAATTGACTAAAAAGATAATGGCTGTCCTGCGGCCCCGGCGAGGCTTCCGGATGATACTGCACGGAGAAAACCGGTCGCCCCTTCAGGCGCAGCCCCTCGTTGGTGCCGTCGAATAAACTTGTGTGGGTTATTTCGACGGTGTCCGGCAGACTTTCCGGCAGAACGTGGAAGCCGTGGTTCTGGCTGGTGATCTCGATTTTACCGGTCTCGAGATTTTTAACGGGATGGTTGGCGCCGCGATGGCCGAAGGGGAGCTTGGCCGTTTTACCGCCCATTGCCAGCGCCAGCAATTGATGGCCGAGACAGATGCCGAATAGCGGCAATCCGGATTTTAGCAGCTTGTGAAGGATGGGAACGGCATAAACGCCCGTAGCTGCCGGATCGCCGGGGCCGTTGGAGAGAAAGATGCCGTCCGGATGCAGCGCCAGTATTTCTTCAGCGGGCGTGTCACAAGGAACAACCGTCAGCCTCAATCCCTGCGCGGCGAGGCAGCGCAGGATGTTGCGCTTGACGCCGTAGTCGATGACGACAACATGGCTGCCGGTGCTGTCACCCCACGGATACACTTTTTTCGTCGAAACGGTTTTGGCCATATCCAGCCCGTCCATGCGCGGCAGGTTTTTGGCTTGCAGGGCGAGGTCATTAACAAACTTGTCATCCCGGCGAAAGCCGGGATCTGTTTGCAGTGACGATGAGATTCCGGCTTTCGCCGGAATGACGCCAAAGTTGCAAATAATCCCGTTCTGCGCGCCGTGGTCGCGGAGATGGTGCGTCAGGGCGCGGGTGTCGATGCCGCAGATGCCGGTGAGGGCGCGTTCTTTTAGCCAGCCGTTGAAATGGTTTTCAGACCGGTAATTGGACGGCGCGGTGATGTCGGTGCGGAGGATCAGTCCTTTGACGAATGGCTTCTCCGCTTCATTGTCCAGTTCGTTCGTGCCGACGTTGCCGATATGCGGAAAGGTGAAGGTGATGATCTGCCCGGCA
>JAHFPI010000040.1 GCA_023266795.1 Rhodospirillales bacterium | reverse complement strand
ATCAGCGGCAGCATAGTCAAAATAGTCCTTCTCCTGCTGGGAAGGCTTACCATTAAATGATTTTTGCAGTCTGCCGGAAACCATGCTATCCCCCCTTGGGAATTTTAAACGGACGCCGCGCAGGAATGGGCCGTTCCAACCCACGGGAGAACCCCTTAAGCTCATCTTCCAGTTCCGCCTTCAGGCGCTTCTGCTCTTCCGCGAGACGCTTTTGTTGTTTTACCAGCCATTGCTCCAGCACATCGACAGCTGCCTGTATGCCATTGGCCTGTGCATATACCAGCGCCGTGGTGCCGTTATTGCTTTTTGCATCAAAATCAGCGCCTCTTTCCAGCAGGAATTCCAGCATCTCGAACGGCCCGCTCATCGCCACCTCCATGAGCGGCGTCCAGCCGCTACGGTCCTTGGCGTTGATGTCGGCCCCTTTTTCCAGCAGCAGCTCCACGATGTCTTTATGTCCGTACTTCGCTGCCCAGATCAGCGCCGTCTTGCCGTTGGAGAAAAAGTCGTCATGGGTATTGGCGGCATCCTCATATTTATTCAGGAAGGCGACGACAGCATCCTTATTGCCCCTGCGGACGGCATCCATGAAATTCGCCACCTCATACGAGAAGGGCGGGGAATTGAAGGATTTTCGCAACTGTGAAGCAGGGCTGTTCATGGCTTCATACCCTGCTGCTTCGGCTGGGAAAGTTTAAACGGGCGGGAACGTGGAATGTCGCGCTTCAGCGCCGGAGAAAACTCCGCCCACTCAAGCAGGGCGGCCATTTTTGTCTTGTCATATATTTTGGCAATCATTATTGGCGTATCGCCATCATTATTCTTTATGACGGTAGAGGCGCCCTTTTGCAGCAGCAAGCGTACTGCATCCTTATTTTCGCACCGCACAGCCCACATCAGAGCCGTATAGCCACGATCGTCTTTTTCATCCAGAACAGCGCCCTTTTGCAGCAGATATTCCAGCATCTCGCCAGACCCACCCGCAGCGACGACTATCAGAGCTGTCTTGCCCTCGTAACCTTTCGCGTCAATAGCAGCCCCTCTTTTCAGCAACAGATCCACTATGTCCCTATATCCAAACCTTGCTGCGTTCGCCAGAGCCGTCTGCCCCTGTCTTCCCCAATCCACTAAGTCTACAGCATCGTTGTACTGGTCCAGAAATTTTACTACAGGCGCCAAAACCCCAAGTCCGGCAAAAGTCACAAAATCCGCCACCTGATATGGGAGGGGTTGTGAGGACTGATTGTTCATGGTTTCGTACCCCGCTGCTTCGGCTGGGGAAGTTTAAACGGACGGGGACGCGGAATAGACTTTTTCAGCCCATGCGAAAAATCCGTCTCGCGCAGTTCGCGTGCTTTTTGCTCCGCAAGAAGCCGCCGTTTTTTCGTATCGGGCCATTGCTCCAATAACGCGACCATATCGGCTTTGCACCGTTCGCGGGCATAGGTCAGAGCCGTCTTGCCAGCGGTGTCTTCTCCGTCAATCAAAGCGCCTTTTTCGAGCAGGAACTCAACCGTGATCTCATTACCGCATGCCGCTGCGTGTATCAGAGTTGTCCAGCCGGCATAATCTTTGGCACCCATATCAGCGCCATTTTCCAGCAGCAGCTCGACGATATCCCAGCGCCCGTACCGCCCTGCCCACATCAGGGCTGTCCGGTTATAATGATCCCTCTCGTCGACGGCATCGGGGTATTTCTTGATAAATCCGGCAACAACCGCCTTATTCCCGTCCGTAGCAGCAGCTATAAAATCATCAATCTCCCGCTGGGAAAGCGTATAATTGACAAAATTCCTCGGCATGCCGGAAGCCATCTTACCAGACCCTATTTTGCATTAATTCGGGGCCATGGTAACAATTGTTAATTATTATGTCAACCAATAATTCGCTTCGGTAGTTTCTTATACCTACGGTCATAATTTTTGACCCGTTCTTCCCCTCTCCCGCTCTTGCGGGAGAGGCAGGGCGAGGGTGCGCGCGCTGGAAGCGCGCCTTTATAAACTGCGGCCTTGCCGCACACACCCTCTCCCCAACCCTCTCCCGCAAGGGCAGGAGAGGGAGTCAAAAATTATGACCGTTGGTATCAGTTTGAAAAGTCGCGCGGTCGCTTACATCGTGCGAGCACTCGCCGCGCTTTCACCATCGCGGCAACATACGCCTTAAGCGCTGGGCGCAGCTTTTTCATTATATACCGTGATACAGCGGCGTGCAAATATCGTTTGCTCTCAAAGAATGCGTCCAACTCTTGTTCAAGTCGCTTGCTCTTGCGCTTGCGTTTTCGTCCGTCAAGGTTTTCATCGACACGCTTTCGAAATGTATGCAGGGCGATCCTGGTTTTAGTTGGGGTTGCGGAGCCCAGCTCTGCCTGAACTCCGTCAATCATCTCCTTCATAATAGCCTTCCATTGCGAAAGTGTTTCTGTCATCGATACCTTCGCCTTAAGGACAGAGGGTAAGTAAAAACCAATAGCTTGTCTTCGACTTCAAATTAAATACTACCTTTACTTCATATTTGCCGTTGAAACCGGTTTCGGCGCCGTCAGGAATCGCCGCCGTGCTGCCGCCGCCTGAGCCGTGGGAGCACCGACCAGCGTCCCGGCATAGAGCTGCTTGGTCGCCTCGACGATATTTACGCCGCCAAAGGCATTGAACAGCTTTTGCCCAATTTTTTCCCATGCGGAGGACGTCACCAGCATCAGGCGCGAAGAGGACGGCGGGAAAAAGAGCGCCCGCTCCGTCCGTTCCGGCACAAACATGTATTCCTTCAGAAGCTGACGGATTTGACCTGAGGAATAGGGCGTACCGTGACCAAACGGCGTATTGTCCATCCGCGCCCAGATACCCGACCGGTTCGGCACGATCATGATCAGACGCCCCTGCCCGGCCAGTATCCGCCAGGATTCCTGTAGGATGGCGTGCATGCTTTCCACGCTGTTCATCGTATGGATGACCAGAAGCTTGTCGACTGAATTGGATTCAATGGGTAGTTCAGCCTCGTCGCACATGCTGACCAATCCCTTACCTTCCGCCGGCCAGAAAATGGCGCCCTGCTGCATGGGCATCAGGGCGATAACGCGCTCTGCCTCATCCGCAAAAGGCCGCAGATACGGCACGGCATAGCCCAGCCCTACGACCCTTTGGCCTTTAACATCCGGCCAGAAATACCGTACATGCTGGCGGATAATACGCTGCACCACCCGCCCCTGAAGCGTGTCATAGAACTCTTTTAAATCAACGGCATTTACGTGCATTTTAAAGCAATTCCCTCAGAACGGGGATAAGCGGAATATCCGCAGGCGGCATGGGATATTTATCAAAATCCCGTGGATATGCCCAGACAAAACTTTGCCCTTCTTTAGCTGTCACAATGCCCTGCCAGACGCGGCAGGCGTACAGGGGCATCAGCAAATGGAAATCCTCATAACGGTGCGAAGCAAAAGTCAACGGCGCCAGACAGGAGACTGAGGTATCGATACCCAGTTCCTCTTTTAATTCACGAACAAGCGCCTGTTCCGGCGTCTCTCCCGCTTCGATTTTACCGCCCGGAAATTCCCACAAACCCGCCATTCTCTTGCCCGGCGGACGCTGCGCCAGCAATACACGCCCATCCGTGTCGATCAAAGCCACCGCCGAAACCCAGACCACCTTCAGCGGATGCGTCGTCTCATCGGGAATAGCGTCAAAACAATGGGACATATCAGGGCTGGGACGGTTTTATTCTATGAATTACATCAGGCTTTTTCTGCTTTTCAACGAATTTCCTGTAATCCGCGAGAAGTTTTGGATACACAACCGCCAGCAAACGCGCATCCAGCGTGGCGCTGTGGCCTTTTTTATCACGCTCTGAACGATCAATTTTGTAATGGTCAAGCACCCGGTCAAGGCTTGCATTGTCATCCCCGAACATGGCTTCGGACCAACGGCGAACGTTCACCCACTGTGAGTCCTTGTATGGCGCAAAACCTGCCATTTTCATCTCCATGTTCAGGAAGGCCACATCCAGAACATAGTTATTCTCTTTTGTGCGGCAGGTGATAATGATGGGAGAATCACCGATAAAATCCCGGAGTTCCTTGGCAATAGCGGCAAAGAAAGGCTTGTCCGCCACTTTTTTGTTTGTAATACCGTGAACGCGGGTGCTGTCGGCAGGGATGTCGCGGTCGGGATTGACCAGCACATGAAGCTCCCGCCCGGTCAGCTTGCGCCCCTTTATTTCTACTGCCGTCACCTCGACAATGCGGTGACCTTCCTCAGTCAAAAAACCAGTGGCTTCAATGTCCAGAACGATTTCACGCTGCATTGCACGCCTTTTTTTTAAAAATCCGGAGAGTGTTACGATTATCGCGATAAAAACAAAACGAGTCAACAGGCACAACCCATTGACTCGTTTTATATTTTTATAGATAGCGTATTAAAGGCTTGTTTTTATGCCTTTAATCAGTTCTTTTTTGTCGTTTCTTCAACCGGTTTGCCATCCATGTCAAAGTGCTTGATATCCGCTTTTGCGCGGAGACCTTCCACCAGTTTCTGAACGGCTTCCTGACCAAGCTTGTTGCGGATGTCTGACTCAACTTCCTTGTTCATGTCGGGAACAACGCGCTCGCGTTTGTCCTGAACATAGATGACATGCCAGCCAAACTGGCTTTTGACAGGCTCTTTCGTGTAGTTGCCGGGCTTCAGGTTGAACGCAGCGTCGCTGAATTCAGGAACCAGCTCACCCTTGGCAAAGTAGCCGATATCACCGCCGTTTTTAGCCGTCGGACCCGAAGAACGCTCTTTGGCAAGATCTTCGAACTTCGCGCCGTTATCCAGATCTTTAATGACCTGTTTGGCTTCTTCCTCGGTCTTGACGAGAATGTGCCGGGCATGAACTTCAATCTTGCCTTTGTTGTCTTTTTTGAATTTGTCGTACTCGGCTTTAACGGTCTTGTCGTTCACTTTATCTTTCAGATAATTTTCCAGATATACCGTCTTGATCAACTGCGCTTTCGCCGCTTCCAGACGCTGCACGAACACCGGATCTTTTTCGATGTTTGCTTTAGCTGTTTCAGTGTCGATCAGCTTCTCGTTGATCATCTGGTCGACCACGATCGGAAATACCTTCGCGGTATCCTCTTCCTTCACAGGGATCGTTTTAAGGGCGCCCAAAACGTCTTTTTTAAGAATTTTGTTGCCATTAACAACGGCCACGACAACATTATCATCTGCTTTGGCCTGAGCCAGCGTCGGTGCCGCCATTACAGCCATCGCTGCAACAGCTATCGCGGCAAATCCCATTTTGCTTGTTTGCGTTAACATTACATATTCTCCTAAGGATATATTTTACACATCAATCTTCCAACAGCGTTTCCACGCTGTTATAAAAGCTTCCACGGAGTATATAAGGCTTTTCCCGTTCGCATATCAAGTACCATTTAGCAAAAAGCCTGCATTGACATAGGAACAATCTTCTTTATATCTCAATGGAATAAAAAGAATAATAGAGGTTTACGTATAATGCTTATGGCGCTGGCACGAAAAATACTCGGTTCCAACAATGACCGCATCCTGAAGGGATTCAAAAAAGCGGTCATCCAGATCAATGCGTTCGAGCCCGCTATGCAGGCGCTCACCGATACCGAACTGCGCGCCCAGACCGATAAATTCAAAAAATTGCTCGCCGACGGCAAACAGGTTGAAGATATTTTAGCGGAAGCGTTTGCCACCGCGCGCGAAGCGGCGCGCCGCTCCATCGGGCAACGCCCGTTTGATGTGCAGCTGATGGGCGGCATTGCCCTGCATGAAGGCTACATCCCCGAAATGCGCACCGGCGAAGGCAAGACGCTGACGGCGACCATGCCGATTTATCTGAACGCCCTGACGGGCAAAGGCGTGCACGTCGTTACCGTCAACGATTATCTGGCGCAGCGCGACGCCAACTGGATGAAGCCCATCTACAGCATGCTGGGACTGAGCGTCGATTCCATCATCGCCAATCTGGACGACGACCAGCGCCGCACGGCCTATGCCGCCGACATCACCTACGGCACCAACAACGAATTCGGCTTCGACTACCTGCGCGACAACATGAAGTTCCGCATCGAGGACATGGTGCAGCGCCCCTTCCATTACGCCATCGTCGACGAAGTGGACTCCATCCTGATCGACGAGGCGCGGACGCCGCTGATCATCTCCGGTGCCATCGAGGATTCGTCGGAGCAGTACCGCGTGATCGACAAGGTCATCCCGCACCTCGTTCCCGAAGACTATGAAATTGACGAAAAGCACAAGACCGTCGTGCTCAGCGACCGTGGCAACGAACATGCCGAGGAAATCATGCGCAAGCTGGGCATCCTGACCGAGGGCGGCATGTATGACGTGCAGAACATCTCGATAATCCATCACGTCAACCAGGCGCTGCGCGCCCACAAGCTCTTCCACAAGGATACCGACTACATCACCAAGGACAACGCCGTCATCATCATCGACGAATTCACCGGACGGATGATGGAAGGCCGCCGCTTTTCCGAGGGGCTCCATCAGGCGTTGGAAGCAAAAGAGAACGTGCACGTCCAGAATGAAAATCAGGTGCTGGCCTCCATCACCTTCCAGAATTATTTCCGCATGTACCCGAAACTCGCGGGAATGACGGGCACCGCCGTCACGGAATCCGCCGAGTTCGAGGGAATCTACAATCTCCGCGTCGTCGAGATCCCCACCAACATGCCGCAAATCCGCATCGACCAGCACGACGAGATCTACCGCACCGGCGAGGAGAAATATGAAGCGATCGTGGAGCTGATTAAAAATTGCCAGGAAAAGCTCCAGCCGATCCTCGTCGGCACCACCTCGATCGAAAAATCGGAAATGCTGGCCGCCCGCCTGAAGAAACTGAAAATCGCGCATAACGTTCTCAACGCCCGCTATCACGAGCAGGAAGCGCAGATCATCTCGCAGGCCGGCAAGCCCGGCGCCGTCACCATCGCCACCAACATGGCGGGACGCGGCACGGACATCAAGCTCGGCGGCAACGTGGACATGCGGATCGCGGAAGAAGTCCCGCACGACGCCCCGCCGGAGCAGCGCGCCCAGCTGATCGAAAAAATCCGCGAGGAAATCGACGAGGCCTATAAAATCGTCAAGGACGCGGGCGGCCTCTACGTCGTCGGCTCCGAGCGCCACGAATCCCGCCGCATCGACAACCAGCTGCGCGGACGTTCCGGACGCCAGGGCGATCCCGGCGCCTCGAAATTCTTCATCTCGCTGGAAGACGACCTGATGCGCATCTTCGGCTCGGAGAAAATGGACAGCTTCCTGCAGCGCATGGGCCTGCAGCGCGGCCAGCCCATCATCCACCCGTGGATCAACACCGCCATCGAGCGCGCCCAGAAAAAAGTGGAAGGCCAGCATTTCGAAATCCGTAAAAACCTGCTGAAATTCGACAACGTCATGAACGACCAGCGCCGCGTCGTCTACGAACAGCGCCGCGAGATCATGGGCGCCGACGACATCTCCGAAACCATCCACGACATGCGCCACGAAGTGATCGAGAATATCGTCTCCGGCGCCATCCCGCACGGCAGCTATGCCGAGCAATGGGATGTCCCCCTCCTGAAAACCAACGTCCACCGCATCCTCGGCATCCACATTCCGGCGGAAGAGTGGGTGAAGGAAGAAGGCATCGACGAAATCCAGATCGGCGAGCGCATCAAGCAGATCGTCGACGATAAACTGGCGGTCAAGGAAGCGAATATCTCCGGCGGCGTCATGCGCCAGCTCGAGAAAGGCATCCTGCTGCAGCTGCTCGACCAGATCTGGAAGGAGCACCTGCTTAACCTTGAATACCTGCGGCAGGGCATCCAGCTGCGCGCCTTCGGCCAGAAAGACCCGCTTAACGAATACCGCTCGGAGTCTTTTGCGATGTTCGAGGGGATGCTCTACAGCCTGCGCGAGAAAGTCACCAACGCGCTCTGCCTGATCGAGCTGCACGCCGACAAGGAGCCGCCCGTGCTCCCGCAGCCGAAGAAACCGAAGAAAACCATCCTGTCGCGCGGCGGGGAGCCGCCTGCGAGCACGATACCGCTGCCCTATGAAGCGCCCGCGTTCGACGCGAAAGACCCGGAGACATGGGCCAAGACACCCCGCAACGCCGCCTGCCCCTGCGGCAGCGGTAAAAAATATAAATACTGCCACGGCAAGGCCGCATGGCAATAATATCCTGAGAGGGAACACGCATCATGACCGTCACAAAAGAACAAGTTGTTTTGAGCCTGTATCAGGCCGTCCGCACCCTGTCGGATACAATAGGATTAAAAGAATCCTACACGCCCGGGCACCAGCATAACGTCGCCCAGCTCTCAAGGACGATCGGCCAGGTGATGGGGCTGGACGTCGATATCGTCGACGGCCTGCGCATCGGCGCCACGCTGCATGATTTCGGCATCATCCGCATCCCCTCGGAAATCCTCAACAAGCCGGGCCGGCTGACGGCACAGGAATACGAGATCATGAAACAGCATCCCGTCCACGGCTACCAGATCCTGAAAAGCATCGAGTTCCCGTGGCCGGTCGGACGGATGATATTGCAGCACCACGAGAGGCTCGACGGCTCCGGCTATCCCGGCGGCATCAGCGGCGAGGACATCATCCTCGAGGCGCGGATCATCGCCGTCGCCGACATCGTCGACTCCATGACCTCCGACCGCCCGTGGCGCAAGGCCCTGCCCATCGCCACCGCGCTCGAGGAAATCAAGAACCACAAGAACACCAAATACGACGCCGCCGTCGTCGACGCCTGCATCGAAATCTACACCAACCGCCCCCAACTCCTCGATCCGGATAGTTACAGACGGGGCGGGTAGGCGCGGAACACGGACGATAGTAGAGCCACAAAACAAAAACGCGGCCCGAAAAGGAACCGCGTTTTTTTATTCATCCAGCCCAGCGACACTTCGCGAGCATGACTATATTTGTACAGAAATGTTCCCCTCTTGTCAACGAAAAATCCTGAAACGCTCCGGCGGAAAATAAATTTCCGCTGAAAAACCAGAGACATGATCGAGAAAAAAACTTTTGAATTTTCTTTTGCCCCGTTCCCGCGTGTTCCCGAGTGTTCCCGCAGAAATTATGGGGATTGGAATGTTGCTGTTTTATTTCAGACAGATTCAATTTTACGCTGCCCCCATTGACGATCAGCGCCCCGGCGGCAAGAGACAAAATGAGGGGGTCTATAAATTAAGCACCATTATTGTTCCTATTCTGCCCCCCCTCGTTACGCATTATCTTATGGGGATTTTTACCAGATTTGGGAAGGTTCATACGGCTGTATGCAAAACAAAAATAAATTCCGGATTAGGGGAAGGAAGCGCAGAAACCGGCTTTTAATTATTTCTAAACATTGTAAGGTTTTGGGCGAAGAATTATTTTCGGGGAAGGTTTTCGGGTGGTATTAAAATCAAAAACGTTTTTTGGACTTTTAGGAGTTGTGGCTATCATGGCTGCCCTCGTCGTGACGGGGATTATTAACAGGAGCCATGATCGTTGTGCTTTTTGTTTTGAAGAAGAGCTTAAGCCTGGTGACCTTCGCCTTTATGGCGCGCCCCGCTATTTTGACGTTATCGCCATAGAGGCGCAAATCAGTAATCCTGCCCATCGTTATCCGCTCGGCGGTAGTGAGCTCAGCCCTATCAGCGACTTCTCAGTCATTCCCGTTGAAGTAAAATTTACAGACGAAGATTTTACCCGTATCGTGCGTAAGATTTTTGAGGAAGGGTTTCATAAAAAATTTGGAGATAATGGTGTTCTTATTGCGAGAGAAGGTGATTCTTATACGTTCGAGACTAATCCGCATATGATAAAAATTGTGTTTAGTTTACAAAAAACAAAAGATGGAAAAAGTTTCGTGCAGGCAGCTTTCTATAAAACACATTGGGCATCTGCATTTACTAAAATGTATCCAACAGAACTCGATAGAGAGATACAGTATATTAAAGGGCAAACAGATAAAAACTCCCTGAAACAAGATTTTTTCAGAGTCATGGGCGGCGCTGGGGGGTCGGGGAGGGCTACCGTGGGTTTCGTGCCGTCTAACAACCAAGAAGAGTTTATTCGTCAGATAGAAGATAGCACACGAGGCGCTCTGCGTCCCTTTATGAAGGGGGATGTACGGCCGGAGCCTGAGATTGCCAGAAAATATTCTAAAATATTGTTAGAAAGCTTAAAAGAAGGAAAATAAACGATGTCTATCTACGATGATCTCAAGGGTGAAGCCGATAATGAGATAAGCAGCTACTTAGGCTATAGGCGTCATTGGTCTTCCACAAACCTCTATTATACTTTTTTGGATTCCGGCAACCTTCCTGCTTATTATAAGAGTGGTTCAGATCTGGCTTCCTGGATATATAATGGTATTATCCCCGAATATTTAGATTCAAGTAATCAAGATCAAAGGGGTCCAAGATCAAAGGGGTCAGAGTAAATTGAAATGCGCCGCTTCTTCTTCTCCCGCTTACGAGAGAAGAAAATCAATCGGTAATCACGCCAATACCTGCCTCACCGCATGCTGCCAACCCGCATAAAGTTTTTGTTGGGTTTCCGGCGGCATGGACGGGATGAAGCGGTGTTCGCAGTTCCATCCCTTCCCGATTTCTTCCAGTGAAGTAAACGCGCCCGCCTGCAATCCCGCCAGATAGGCCGCGCCGAGGGCCGTGGTTTCGGTGATGGCGGGGCGCAGCACCGGCGTCGCGGTTATATCAGCCAGAAACTGGCAGACCCAGCCGTTCTTCGCCATGCCGCCGTCGACGCGGATTTCGGCGATGGGTGCGCCCGCGTCCTCCGCCATCGCCCGCAGCAAATCCTGTGTCTGGTAGGCCTGCGCCTCCAGCGCGGCGCGGACGATATGCGCCGCCGTCGTGCCGCGCGTCAGGCCGAGCAGCGCGCCGCGCGCCTGCGGATTCCAGTAAGGCGCGCCGAGGCCGGTGAAGCCCGGCACCATATAAACGCCGCCGTTGTCGGGAACGGATTGTGCCAGTGCCTCCGTCTCCGCCGCCGCTTTGATGATGCCGAGGCCGTCGCGCAGCCACTGCACCGCCGACCCCGCCGAAAAAATGGAGCCTTCGAGGGCGTAGGTGACTTCCCCGTTGAGGCGATAGCCGACCGTCGTCAGCATTTTATTTTTGGAGACGCGGAAATTTTTGCCGATGTTCATGAGGGCGAAACAGCCGGTGCCATAGGTGCTCTTGACCATGCCCGCATTGAAACAGGCCTGCCCAACCAGCGCCGCCTGCTGATCCCCCGCCATGCCGGTAACAGGAATTTCCGCGCCCAGAAAATCCGCCGTCGTCTTGCCGAACAGGCAGCTGTTGTCCTTCACCTCCGGCAGCATGGAGCGCGGAATATCCAGCATCGCCAGCAGCTCGCTGTCCCATTCCTGTTTGACGATATTATAAATCAGTGTCCGCGAGGCGTTGGTGACGTCGGTGGCATGCACCTTCCCGCCGGTCAGCCGCCAGAGCAGGAAGCTGTCGATGGTGCCGAAAGCAAGTTCGCCCCGCTTGGCTTTCTCCCGCGCTCCGGGCACGTTATCCAAAATCCATTTTATTTTCGTGCCGGAGAAATACGGATCGAGCAGCAGGCCGGTTTTCTGCTGCACCATGCTTTCGTGTTTTTTCAGGGACTGGCAGAGCTCCGCCGTGCGCCGATCCTGCCAGACGATGGCGTTATACAGCGGCTTTCCCGTAGCGCGGTCCCACACTACCGTCGTTTCGCGCTGGTTGGTGATGCCGATGGCCAGAACCTGCACAGGCCTGACGTCGCTCTGCTCCAGCACATCGCGGCAGACGGCCTGCGTATCCCGCCAGATGTCCTCCGGATCCTGTTCCACCCAGCCGTTGTGCGGATAATGCAGCGTTAATTCCTGCTGCGCGACGCCTTCGATATTTCCCTGAAGGTCAAACAAAATCGCGCGGCTGCTGGTCGTTCCCTGATCGATCGCGAGGATGTATTGCTGCGCCATGACAGCCTCACTCTTCTTTTTTGGTCAAAATCTTCTTCAGCATCTTCTTGATATTCTTCTGCGTCTCGACGGAGGTATGCAACCCCAGCTTGGAGCGGCGCCACAGGATGTCATCGAGCGTCAGCGCCCATTCGACGTTGACCAGATAGGAAATCTCGACCTCGTACACGCCGTCGCCCAGATGCTCGCCCAGATCCGGCAGCCGTTTGAAGCCGCGCAGGAATTCGCGCGACCGCGCGCCGTAAGCGCGGGCATAGCGGTAAACCAGCGCTTCCGGCAGCCAGTTATATTCCCGCCGCATCGTCTTGTAAAACGTCTCGAAATTGGCGGCGGAGCCCTCCCCGCCCGGCAGCGGCGCGTTTTCCGTCCAGTTCTTCCGTCCGCGCCCCAGCAGGGCGACCACTTTCTCGCCCGTATGCTCGGCCAGCTTGCGGAAGGTGGTGATTTTTCCGCCATAGACGCTCAGGATATGCGCCCCCTGATATTCCCCCGCATCCAGCAGATATTCGCGGGTCACAGCGGCGGCGGCCGTCTCGCCATCCTCGTGCAGCGGGC
>JAHFPI010000039.1 GCA_023266795.1 Rhodospirillales bacterium | reverse complement strand
ATACCCCGCAAAAAACACCGTCAGCGTATCTCTCCGGTTTTCCAGCGCCGTCATCAGCGCATCGACGACATGGCGGCCGAAATCCCTTTTATCGTCTTTGTCGCCGACCAGATTATAAGCTTCGTCGATAAAGACGACATCCGCATGATTTATCAGGTCGACCATATTCGCCTCGGTATGGCCAATGTATTTGCCGACCAGATTCTCGCGGCTGATCTCCACATAGTTTTCGCCGACGACACCCAAGGCATGCAGCAGTTCCGCCCTATGGCGCGCCAACGTGGTCTTGCCGCCGCCGGGAGGCCCGACGAAAACGGTATGCTGGCTCACGCCCGCCACCGTCAATCCCATCTCCTTGCGGTCAGCATCAAGCTGCGCGCGCAGCATCAGCCGCCGCGCATTGCGTTTCGCCGTTGACAGCCCGACCATGCCATCCATATCCGTCAGTATCTGCTCCGGTGTTTTATGATCCTCCCCGAGCTTGTGAATAAACTGCGACATCGGGGAATCCGCCCCGGTCGCCTGCGCCGCCGCAGGCCCCTTTTGCGCCGCAGCAGCAGCCTTGCTGTTAATCAGCGCCCTCTTTATCTCCGGATTATCCAGGACCTGCTCCATGGAAGGACGGCTGAACGGCTGCAGCCAGTAGCCGATTTCATCTTTGTGGTTCCTGACGAGATCCTGTTCGGTTTCCGTGGAGGGGTTTTCAAGCCGCTGGCGCACGATCTTGTGCAGGGTTTCCAGCATGTTCAGGGCCTTTGTAATGCCCTCTTCCGATTTATATAATTCTATATATTCCCTGATAAACCCGTCGGTGTCCGGTTTATAAGGCACGCCTTTGTCTTCCAGGCTCTCCTTGACGGCCTGAATGACAAGTGTGGACGTATCCGCCCAGCGCGTGGGCATTCGCAAAAGCCTGTCTATAAGGTATTTGAAATTTTTCTCGGCGTACCTTTCGTCTTCCGCCAGCTTAATGCCTCTGGTGACCAGAAGCTCTATAATCTGGGATGCACGTTCGTTATATTCAGTCTCATTTTTAATATCTACCGGAAGACCCCGCTCATCCTGATGGGAAACGTAGCTTATATAAGGTCTGTGCAATAATGACTGTAATGCGTGATTGCCGTTCGCGCCAAACGGCGTCGTCGGATCAGCACCGGCTTCCAGCGCGTTCCAGACGCCCGTTACATCCAAGGCATCTACGGCGTTTTGAAAATCTTCGATAACTCTGGGATCAAAACCTGATGCGATCATAGCGGCATACCTCCGGCATTTATTCAACTGCACCTTATTTTAGCGTAAGTTTTGTTAATTTTTTCATAACACCGGAAAGGGGGCGCGAATATTCGTTTTATTTTCAATGGGTTATATGATTATTTTTATTGACGGACAGGCTTTAAACCATCGCCATCCCGCCGTTGATGTGCAGAGTCTGGCCGGTCATGTATTTTGCCTCGTCGCTGGCGAGATAGACGACGGCTGCGCCGATATCCTCCGGCGTGCCCATGGCACCGGCGGGAATAGTGGTGGTGATTTTGGATTTTTGTTCATCGGTCAGTGCATCGGTCATGGCGGTGGCGATGAAACCGGGAGCGATGCAGTTGAGGGTGATGCCGCGATTGGCGACTTCGGCGGCCATGGACTTGGTCATGCCGATCATCCCCGCCTTGGCGGCGCAATAGTTCGCCTGTCCCGGATTGCCCGTCACGCCGACGACCGAGGTAATGTTGATCACGCGCCCGCTGCGGCGTTTCATCATGCCACGAATGGCGGCGCGGATGAGGCGGAAAGGCGTGGCCAGATTGACGTCCTGCACGATCTGCCAGTCTTCGTCCTTCATGCGCATGAACAGGCCGTCTTTGGTCAGCCCTGCGTTGTTGACGAGAATATCGATCTGGCCCATTTTTTCTTCGGCGGCCTTCACCAGCGCGTCGGCAGAATCCGGCATACTGAGGTCTTTCACAAAAACATGGACACGCTCTCCCAGTTGCTCCTCCAGAGCATGGAGCGCGCTGGCGTTACGCCCGCAGAGCCCCACCACCGCGCCTTGCTTATGCAGCGCCTTGGCGATCGCGCCGCCGATACCGCCGGAAGCGCCAGTGACGAGAGCCGTTTTACCCGCGAGAGTGAACATGAATATTCTCCTTGTTTATAATGTAGCGATAAATTCCTCAATATCCTTCGGCGTGCCGACGGAGCGGCCGGTCAGTTCCGCGTCGATGCGTCTGGTCAAACCGCTCAATACTTTTCCCGCGCCCAGCTCGACCAGCGTCGTGACGCCCTGTGACTTCATATAAAGGACGGACTCGCGCCAGCGCACCATGCCGGTGACCTGATCCACCAGCAGCTGGCGGATTTTGGCGGGATCGGTGACAAAACCGGCGCTGACATTGGCGACCAGCGGCACGGCGGGCGGTTTGATGTCCACGGCAGCCAGCGCCGCCCGCATCGTTTCCGCTGCGGGTTTCATCAGGCTGCAATGGAAGGGCGCGGACACCGGCAGCAATATGGCGCGTTTGGCGCCCTTGGCCGTGGCGAGGGCGATGGCTTTTTCCACGGCGGCCTTGTGACCGCTTACCACGATCTGGCCGAAGGAATTATCGTTGGCGGCGGAAACAATTTCACTCGCGCTGGCTTCTTTGGCAATCGCGGTGACAGCATCGATCTCCAGCCCGAGAATCGCCGCCATCGCGCCCACGCCGACGGGCACTGCTTTCTGCATCGCCTGACCGCGCGTTTTTAAAAGTTTCGCGGTATCTTTTACCTGAAACGATCCCGCCGCCGTCAGCGCCGAATATTCGCCCAGCGAGTGGCCGGCCACGCATTTGATTTTAGCGGGAGTAAAAAGATCTGGCATCGCCTGCTGCAAAATCCGCACCACTGCCATACTGACCGCCATCAGCGCCGGCTGGGTGTTCTCCGTCAGGTTCAGCTCGCTCTCCGCGCCGGTGAACATGATCTGGGAGAGCTTCTGGTTCAGCGTCTCGTCAACTTCCTCAAAAACCTCGCGGGCGGAAGGAAAGGCTTCGGCCAGATCTTTGCCCATGCCGATGAACTGGCTGCCTTGTCCGGGGAATACGAAAGCGTGCATTTTTACATAATCCTTTATTAAAGACCAATTGCAAGGCCTTGATACCGCCTTTAGCGGGAATGTTCAAGTTACTCCCCGTAAAACGGCGGAAATATCGAAATTCCTTGCGTTCCGGCGCGAAACCAGTATATTTCCCGACTCTGTACTACCCCCGTTGTCCGGCTTTCCGGACAGCAGCGGTCTGTGCGGCTGGTGGCTGAATGGTTCGGCGATACAGCGGCAGGCCACCTAAACCAAGGGAATAAATAATGGCTCTTTATGAAACCGTGTTTATCGCACGGCAGGACATTTCCGCCAAACAGGTGGAAGATCTTGCGAAAGCCTTCGGCAAAATTGTCAATGACAATGGCGGCGAAGTAAAAAGGACTGAAGGCTGGGGTCTGCGCACCCTCGCTTACAAAATCAAAAAAAACCGCAAAGGTCACTATACGCTGATGCACCTCGACGCGCCGCACAAGGCCGTCCTCGAGATGGAGCGTAACATGGGCCACAATGAAGACGTGCTGCGCTTCATGACCGTCAGCATCGAAAAACTGCCGGAAGGCCCCTCCATCATCCTGAAACAATCGGATGACGACCATGGCGACGACCGTGGGGGTTTCTCCCGCGACCGTGATGACCGTGGTGATCGTGGCGGCTTCTCCCGCGACCGCGAAGATAAGAAATTCGGCGATGACCGTCCTAAATTCTCCAAAGAAGGAGCAGAATAATGGCTTTCGAAAAGAAATCATTCGGCGGCGGCGACCGCGACCGTAAACCCGGCGGCGACCGCGACAAAAAAGCCGGTGGCGCCGCAGGCGGCCGCCGTACGTTCTTCAAGCGCCGCAAAACCTGCCCGTTCAAGGGCGACAACGCCGTGGCGATCGACTACAAGGACGTCAGGCTGCTGAGCCGTTACATTTCCGAGCGCGGCAAAATCGTCCCGAGCCGCATCACGGCCGTATCACAAAAGGCACAGCGCAAGCTGGCACGCGAAATCAAGCGCGCCCGTTTCCTCGCATTGCTGCCTTATGTAGCCCATTAAGGAGTACTGAACAATGCAAGTCATATTGCTGGAACGCGTGGAAAGCCTGGGTCAGATGGGTGACGTCGTCAACGTCAAGCCCGGCTATGCACGTAACTTCCTGCTGCCGCGCCAAAAAGCGCTGCGGGCAACAAAAGAGAACGTCGTTTATTTCGACACCCAGAAGAAGGTTATTGAAGCGGAAAGCCTGAAACGCAAGGGCGAAGCCGAAAAAGTCGCAAAAAAGATGAACGGCCTGAAAATCGCCATCATCCGTCAGGCGTCGGAAGCGGGCCAGCTCTACGGTTCCGTCACTGCGCGCGACATCGCCGACGGCGTCACGGAAAAAGGCTTCAAAGTCGACCGTTCGCAGGTCACGATGGACCGCAACTACAAGCTTCTCGGCCTCTATCCGGTGAAAGTGTATCTCCATCCCGAAGTCGTGGTGGATGTTACAATCAATATCGCCCGTTCTCTGGAAGAAGCGAAGATCCAGGACGAAAGAGGCGAAGCTCTCATCACCAAGACCGATCAGGAGCACGAAGCCAGCCTTGCCCAGGCCGCCATCAAAAAAGTCGAGGCTGAAGAAAAAGCCCGTCTGGCAGCGGAAGCAGCCGCAGAAACAGAAAAACCGGCCGAGGCTGTTGAAGCTTAAGCCGCCTTTTGTTCATTCCATATCAAACGGCCCGCCCTTAAAAGCGGGCTGTTTTTTTGCGGGGCTAAAAAGACACAATATTGCCCGCAGAATCATTCATTTTGTCCGGTTATTTTGCTACTCTCCCCGACATGACAGCCGATGCCGTAAAACTCGCCGAAATCGCGCAAAGCCGCCCGTCCGACGACACGGCATACCGCGTTGCGCCGCATAACGAGGAAGTCGAGCAGGCGTTGCTCGGCGCTTTGCTGGTAAACAACCAGTCGCTGGAAAAAGTTTCCGATTTCCTGAAGCCGGCCCATTTTTTCAATCCGGTGCACGGGCGGATCTACGAAGCCATCGGCAAGTTTACGGAGCGGGGGCAGGATGCCAGCCCGATGGCGCTCAAGAATTATTTTGAAAAGGACGCGGACCTGTCGCATGTCGGCGGCGGGCAATATCTTGCCGATCTCGCGGGCAGCATCCTCAGCGTGGCGAATGTCGCCGATTATGGCCGCACGGTTTACGAACTCCACCTGCGCCGCGCCTTGATCGCGATGGGCGAGGACGTCGTCAACGATGCCTACGACCACAATATCGATCTCGACGCAGGACAGCAAATAGAACAGACTGAAAGGCGCTTGTTCGATCTGGCGACCGCCGGCGACTACAAGGGCGGCTTCGTCGATTTCTGCGAATCCCTGACCCGCGCCATCAAACAGGCGGAAATAGCCTACCAGCGCGAAGGACAGGTGACGGGGGTGACGACCGGCCTCACCGACATGGACAAAAAACTGGGCGGCCTGCAAAAATCAGATCTGGTCATCATCGCCGGCCGGCCGTCGATGGGCAAGACGGCGCTGGCCACCAACATCGCGTTCAGCGCCGCGCGCGCTTATGTCGAGCATCACGCAAAAGAAGGCGCTGTCGTCGGGTTTTTCTCGCTGGAAATGTCGGCGGAGCAGCTGGCGACGCGGATTCTGGCCGACCTGTCGCGGGTGCCGTCCGATAAAATCCGCCGTGGCGAAGTGCGCGACACCGATTTCCACAAATTCGTCCAGGCCAGCCAGGCGCTGGCGCAGGTGCCGCTGTTCATTGACGACACCGCCGCGCTGACCTTAAGCGCCATCCGCACCCGCGCCCGCCGCCTGCAGCGGCAGCACAAGCTGGGCATGATCGTGATTGACTACCTTCAGCTGATTCAGGGCTCGGGCCGCAACAACAACAGCGACAACCGTGTGCAGGAAATCTCCGAAATTACCCGAGGTCTCAAGGCGATCGCCAAAGAACTGCAAGTGCCGGTGGTAGCGCTCTCCCAGCTGAGCCGCGCCGTTGAACAGCGCGACAACAAGCGCCCGCAGCTGTCGGACCTGCGCGAATCCGGCTCCATCGAGCAGGACGCGGATGTGGTGATGTTCGTTTACCGTGAGGAATATTATCTGGAGCGCGACGAGCCGGGTCGCCGCCCCGAGGAAAACGACGACAAATTCAACCAGCGCTACACCGACTGGCAGAAGCGCATGGAAGAAAGCCACAACGTCGCCGAATGTATCATCGCCAAGCAGCGTCACGGCCCGATCGGCACGATCAAGCTTCATTTCGAAGGCGAATTCACGCGCTTCACCAACCTGGAAAATTATCGTGTCGAGTCCACAGAGTAGCCGTACGGGGCCGCTTTCTCTCCTTGAAGTCCACCTTGACCGCGTGCGCCGAAACTACCTCGCGCTGCAAAAAATGCTGACGCGGGGCGCGGACTGCGCTGCCGTGGTCAAAGCGGACGCCTACGGGCTGGGCGCGGCAGCCATCGTGCCGGAGCTGTATAAAGCCAACTGCCGGCATTTCTTTGCCACCCATGCCAGCGAGGGCATGGCGGTGCGTACGGCGCTGGGAGATTATGAGGCGCAGGTCTACCTTTTACACGGTCCCGCCGGCGCCACACCCGAAGACATCGCACATCGGAAGCTGGTGCCCGTCCTGAACACGCCGGGAGACATTGAATACTGGTCGGGCGTCGCCAAAAAAACCGGCATAAAACGGTCGGCTGTCATCCATATCGACACAGGCATGAACCGCCTCGGTCTGTCGGCGGCGGAAACCGGCTGGCTGAAAAATAATACCGATATTCTCAAACCGCTGGATGTGCGCTACCTGATGAGCCATCTGGCCTGCGCCGACACGCCGGAGCATCCCAAAAACAAAGAGCAGCTTGAAAAATTCAGAGCGTTGACGGCGCAGCTGGGGATACCCTGCCGCCTGAGCTTTGCCAATTCAGCGGGAATTTTTCTGGGTGCCGATTATCATTTTGACCAGGTGCGCCCCGGTTGCGCGCTTTATGGAATCAACCCGCAAAACACACCCTCAAACCCCATGCAGGGCGTGGTAACCCTCAAGGCGCGTATTCTGCAAATTCGGGAGGCGGCGGCGGGAGAAACCACCGGCTACGGCGCGACTTATAGGATGCCAACGCCGGTAAAACTGGCTACAATTTCAGCTGGATATGCAGACGGCTACTTGAGAAGTATCACAGGAAACGGCATGGTCTATGTCGGAGGGCAGAAATGCCCGGTGGTCGGACGCGTATCGATGGATGCGATTGTCGCGGATGTGACGGCGGTAAAACCCCTGCCCCCTGTGGGCGGATGGGCGGAGATCATCGGGCAACACCAGACAGTGGATGATGTCGCGGCGCAGGCAGGAACAATCGGCTACGAAATCCTGACCAGCCTGGGCGGAAGATACACAAGGGTTTACGCAGGGCAGGAAACAACATGAGCCTTTCAGAACAGCAAAGTTTTTCGGTCGTCGGCTATAGCCAGGTTTTTTTGCAGAAGCTGGGCAGCGCGGCGCTTGGTTTTTTCGCGGCGGTCGGGCGGCTGGCGCAATTCACCGGACACGGTGTTTCCCATTGCTTCACGCCGCCGTTTTTTCCGCGACTGCTGCTGCGCCAGCTGATCGACATTGGCTACTATTCCCTGCCGGTGGTGGGGCTGACGACGCTCTTTACCGGCATGGTGCTGGCGCTGCAAAGCTACAGCGGCTTCTCGCGTTTTTCGGCGGAGGGGGCGATTGCCACAGTCGTTGTCCTTTCAATCACGCGCGAATTGTCGCCGGTGCTGGCAGGGCTGATGGTCGCCGGCCGCGTCGGCGCCTCGATTGCGGCGGAAATCGGCACGATGCGGGTGACGGAACAGATCGACGCGCTCACCACCCTTTCCACGAACCCTTATAAATACCTGATCGCGCCGCGCCTGATCGCGGGGACGCTGATGCTGCCGGTGCTGGTGCTGATCGGCGACATCATCGGCGTGTTCGGCGGCTACATCGTCAGTATTTATTCACTGGGCTTTATCCCCGAGAACTACCTGCACAAGACATGGGAATATCTGGAACGGATGGACGTGATCTCGGGGCTGTGGAAAGCGGCGGCCTTCGGCTTTATCGTCACGCTGATGGGCTGCTATCACGGCTTTAATTCCGAGCGCGGCGCGCAGGGCGTCGGCGCGGCCACGACCAATGCGGTCGTCTCCTCCTCCATTCTGATCCTGATCTTCAACTATTTCCTGACACAAGTCTTTTTTACGGGGAAATGACGGATGGCGGCACGCGCGAAACTGGAACTGCGGGGCGTTTACAAATCTTTCGGCGCCAACCATGTGCTGAAGGGCATCGATATCGCCGTTGAAAAGGGCAAGTCGCTGGTGGTTATCGGCGGCTCCGGCACCGGAAAATCCGTGATGATCAAATCCGTCCTCGGCCTGATCAGCCCCGACAAGGGCTCCATTAAAATCGACGGGCAGGAAACCACCAAGCTGCGCCCGCCGGAGCGCGATGCGATGATGAGAAAATTCGGCATGCTGTTTCAGGGCGGCGCGCTGTTCGACAGCCTGCCGGTCTGGGAAAACGTCGCCTTCGGGCTGATTCAGGGGCACGCAATGGACCGGAAGCAGGCCAAAGACATCGCCATTGAAAAACTGCGCTCGGTGGGGCTTTCCGCCGGCGTGGCGAAACTCTATCCGGCCGAACTTTCCGGCGGCATGCAGCAGCGGGTCGGTCTGGCGCGCGCGGTCGCGGCTAACCCCGAAATCATTTTCTTTGACGAACCGACCACCGGCCTTGATCCCATCATGGCCGACGTCATCAACAACCTGATCGTCGAAGCCAGCAAGGGGCTGGGCGCCACCACGCTGTCCATCACCCACGACATGGCGAGCGCCCGCAAAATCGCCGACAACATCGCCATGATCTACAAAGGGCAGATTATCTGGCACGGCCCCGCCAAGGAGATCGACCATTCCGGCAACGAATATGTAGACCAGTTTATTCGCGGCCGCGCCGAAGGCCCGATCAAGATGGAAGTATAGGAAGATGACCTCCGGCTTTACCCGCATTCTGATGGCGCTGTTTTCTCTGGGCGTGCTTGGCCTGATCGGCGGCATCGGCACGCTTGTGGCGCTGCTGTATTACTTTGGCCAGGGCCTGCCCGATTATCACACGCTGGCCAATTACCAGCCGCCGATCGTGACCCGCGCCTATGCCAGCGACGGGAGGCTGCTGGCGGAATTCGCCACGGAAAAACGCGTTTACGTGCCGATCGCAACGGTGCCGCCGCTGGTCATCCACGCCTTTCTGTCGGCGGAAGACAAGAATTTTTATACCCATCCCGGCATCGACATCGGCGGGATCATCCACGCCATCGGGATCAATCTCGCCCATATCGGCCAGCACAAACACAAAGTGGGCGCCTCCACCATCACCCAGCAGGTCGCCAAGAACTTTTTCCTGTCGAATGAGGCTACTTACGAGCGTAAAATCAAGGAAGCTATTTTATCCTTCAGGATCGAGCAGACTTACAGCAAAGACCAGATACTGGAGCTGTACCTCAACGAAATTTTTCTGGGCTCCGGCGGGGGCCTCGGCGGCGGGGCTTACGGCGTAGCGGCGGCATCGCTGGAATATTTCAACAAGCCGCTGGAAGAATTGTCGCTGGAGGAAGCGGCCTATCTCGCCGCCCTGCCGAAAGCGCCGAACAATTATAATCCGGAAAGGCACTACAAGGAAGCGATGGCCCGGCGCAACTGGGTGATCGACGAGATGATTTCCAACAAATATGCCACCAAGACCGAAGGGCAGATGGCCAAGCTCAAGCCGATCACCATTGTGCACCGCGACAGCTCGCAGTACGTGAATTATCCCTATTTCGCCGAGGAAGTGCGCCGCAAGCTGATGGAGCTTTACGGCGAAACCGGCCTTTATGAAGGCGGTCTGATCGCCCACACGACCATGATCCCCGACTACCAGAAAATGGCAGAAAAAGCGCTGCGCAACGGCCTTATCGGCTATGACGTCCGCTTCGGCCTGCACAGCGCCGCCGTCGCCCATATCAATCCTGACGCCAAATGGCAGGAAGAACTGGGCAAGGTCAACCCGCCGGCGGGCACCGGTGATTTCCGGCTTGCCGTGGTGCTGGAGAGCGGCGATAAAAAAGCCGTCATCGGTTTCCCCGACGGCACAAAAGGCACCATCCCTTACGATAAGATGAAATGGGCGCGGCATAACGGCGTCACCCCCGCCAAGGTCAGCGATCTCCTGAAAACGGGCGATGTCTGGCCTACCGAGGCGGCGAATGAAAAAGACAGCAGTGTTTACTGGCTGCGGCAGATTCCGAACGTGCAGGGCGGCATGATCGTGATGGATCCGCACACGGGGCGGATTTTTGCCGTGGCGGGCGGGTTCAGCTACGACATGAGCCAGTTCAACCGCGCCACGCAGGCCATCCGCCAGCCAGGCTCCTCCTTCAAGCCCTTCGTCTACCTGACGGGGCTGGAGAACGGGTTTACGCCGGCGACACTGGTGCTGGATGCGCCGTTCGTTCTCGATCAGGGGCCGGGGCAAGGCGTATGGCGCCCCAAAAACTATTCCGATGACTTCCTCGGCCCCGTGCCGCTGCGCGTCGGCATCGAAAAATCGCGCAACCTGATGACGATCCGCCTCGCCAGCTATGTCGGCATGGACAAGGTTGCGGCGACGGCGCAGCGCTTTGGCATCATCGATAACATGCCGCCCATGCTCTCCATGGCGGTCGGCGCCGGTGAAACCACCCTGCTGCGCATGGTGACCGGCTACAGCAGCTTCGTCAACGGCGGCAAAAAAGTCGTCCCCACCCTGATCGACCGCATTCAGGACCGCAACGGCAAAACGATTTATGTGCACGACAAGCGGGAATGCCCGAACTGCGGTTCACTCATCGCCTGGAACGGCCAGCCGACGCCGGAAATCTCCGACAACCGCGAGCAGATCGCCGACCCGCGCAACATGTACCAGATCGTTTCCATGCTGGAAGGCGTCGTCCAGCGCGGCACGGGCATTCTCATGAAAGACATCGGGCGTCCGGTTGCCGGCAAGACCGGCACGACCAATGATTCCAAGGACACGTGGTTTATCAGCTTCACGCCGGATATTCTCGTCGGCGTTTATATCGGCTATGACGATCCCAAGCCGATGGGCGCCAAGGAAACCGGCTCGCGCGTAGCCGTGCCGGTGGTGAAAGAGTTTATGCAGCAGGCGCTCAAGGACGTGCCGCCGGTGCCCTTCCGCGTGCCGGAGGGCATCCGTCTGGTGCAGGTCAACGCGCAGACGGGCACCCGCGCCAAACCCGGCGATGAAAAAACCATTCTGGAAGCATTTCTGGAAGGCACTGAACCCGGCACCGAGCCGACGATGTTCACCGGCCACGGCGTCACCCCCGTCTCCGACCTCACCCACGCCGGCGAAGGCGAAGACGCCGGGCTGGGGGGATTATACTGATTTCCTATTCGTCCGCCGCCTCAGCCAGCGCGCGCATAATGTCTTTTTTACTGAGCAGCTCGCTCAGGATAATGCCCTGCGGCGCACCGGGGCCGTAGACGATATTAAAGGGAATGCCGTACTTGCCGTATTTTTTTAAGTAAGCGGAGACGGCCTCGTCCCGGTGCGTCCAGTCGGCCTGCAGGCGCAGGACGTTGGGAACGGAGAGCGCGTCCATGACATCCTGCTGCTCCAGCACCAGACGCTTGTTGGCTTTGCAGGTCAGGCACCAGTCGGCGGTGACATCAACCACGACGGTGCGGCCCTCCGCCACGGCGGGCTGGATCAGCGCTTCGTCGAATTTCATCCAGCCGTCATCCAGCGTGGGCTGCGTCGAAACGGTGACCAGCACATTGACCAGCCAGACGGCGGTTAATGCCAGCGCGACGGCCATTATTTTTTTCAGCACCACCATCCAGCGCCCGGGCTTCGGCATATATTTGAAAATGCGCGGGGTCAGCGCCAGAATAATGTAAGGGAAGGCAAACCCCAGCCCCAGAAAGGTGAACACCACAAGGATATCCGCCGCTTCCCGTGCCAGCGCAAAACCGACCGCCGTGCCGAGAAACGGCGCAGTGCAGGGCGTGGCGAGCAGCGTGGCAAAAGCGCCGGTCAGGAAATGGCCGATCAACGTCGGTTCATGTTCATGCTGCACGGGAATATTTTTAGCCAAAAAGCGCGGCAGCGGAATCTCGAACAGCCCCCACATATTCGCGGCAAACCCCGAAAGCACGACGATGAGGAAAACCAGAAACCCCGGATGCTGGAACTGGATGCCCCAGCCGATGCTCTGGCCGGTGTTTTTCAGCGCGATCAGCGTCCCGGCCATCAGCCAGAAGGAAAAGAGAATTCCCGCCGCCGATGCCATGAAATTACGGAAGATCGTCCAACGGTGGATGCGGTGATCCTTGCCGCCATGACTCAGCACGGACAATATCTTGATCGACAGCACCGGCAGAACACAGGGCATCAGGTTTAAAATCAGCCCGCCGAGGAAGGCCAGCAGTACGATCACAGGGTCGACATGTTCCTGCGCGACCCGCAGGAAGTTTTGC